>DASWLD010000103.1:0-2797 GCA_036396275.1 Burkholderiales bacterium | reverse complement strand
CAACTCGACGATGTTGATCTTGCGCGTCTTGCGCAGCACGCGCACGACACAGTCGAAGAAGTACAACAATAGCGCCGGCGCGAGCCACGCCCATAACATCGGCGCGTGAAACAGCAGCACCGCGAGAAACGCACTGTACAGCAGGTGCGATGCCACGAACGCTTCGTGCCGGCGCCGCTTGATCGAGCGGCCGAAGCGCAGCATCAACAGCAGAATCACGGTCGCGGCGACACCGGTGGCACCCGCGAGCGTGAACAGCAACGTATCCAGAATCGGCGTGGTCGTGGCTCGAAGCCGCACTAGATGTCCGGCGATATGCACCAGTGCGAACAACGCGATGAAGTGACCGATGATACGATGCACGTCGATCATGCGATCGAGCGGGAACAGGCGCTCGAACGGCGTGTGCCGCATCCAGGTCCACAGACTTTTGCACATCGGCAACAACACCAGCGCCACGTTGAGATTGAGACAGGCACCTGCGCCGCGCGCGATTTGGAGCGCGAGCCCGGCGCCGGCATCGGCGTACTGTTGCATCGCGGCGGTGAACAAGTAGGCGTTCGAGACAACGTAGGTCGCGCCCCAGAACAGCGCACGCCGGTGATTTTCCCAGGCGCGCCGCAACCGCCGGAGCCAACTCGCCGCCCGCGCCGAGGGCGGCCGCAACTCCCGGCTTTGGTTTAACAGGTCGGCCGCGTACGCTGTGAATTGGCCGTCGATCGCGGGATACGCGCTCATGACGTCGACGAATTCACCGAGCGACACCTTCCCGTTGCAGTTCGTATCCGCTTTGCGCATGAAGCTCTTGACCAGATCCTTCATCACCTTTTCGTCCAACGTCACGCGCTGCTCGGTGAGGCTCGCTTCGAGTATCTGCCGGATTTCCTTGCGGTCGATCGCTCCGTCGTCTTCGATGTCGTAAATCCGGAAGATGAATTCGAGCCGCTTACGCCGGTCGTCGGAGTAAAGATACTCCGCAAAGGCGAGAAACTCCGGGAAGTCGATGAATTCAGTCCCGTCGGTGTCGACCAAATCGAAAATACGTTTCAGTAGGAAGTCGTTCTTGATCCCGAGCGCCTGCTGCCACTCGGCGTAGTCGATCAATAAATCGGGCCCGGAGAAAGATCGAAACGCGGCTTTCACGCGCTTCAGCTGTCTTCGTCGTAGCACCGTCATCGTTTCCGCCCCCAATCATGGCCGCCCGCTTCACAGCGCCGGCGACGCTGATTCTTTTTACTTACTCGTCAATGCGATAGGCTGTCGCCGCATCCCTTATACCCCATTCAGAAATCCAGCTCATGGCCACCTCGATGCACGGCGGGAAACTCGTTGCCGAAACGCTCGAAAAACACGGCGTGCGCTTTCTTTTTACGCTGTGCGGCGGCCACATATCGCCGATCCTGGTGGGCTGCAAGGAACGAGGCATTCGTGTGATCGACGTGCGCGACGAGGCCACCACCGTATTCGCCGCCGATGCCGTCGCGCGATTGAGCGGCGTGCCGGGAGTTGCCGCGGTTACGGCAGGCCCCGGGCTCACCAATACCATCACCGCCGTCAAGAACGCGCAGATGGCGCAGTCGCCCGTCGTGATTCTCGGCGGCGCCACGGCCACGGTATTGAAAAATCGCGGCTCGCTGCAAGACATCGATCAGTTCGCGCTGATGAAGCCGCACGTGAAATGGTCCGCCACGCTCAAGCGCGTGGGCGACATCGTGCCGACGTTGAAGCGCGCGTTTGCCGCCGCGCAAAGCGACGTGCCCGGCCCGGTGTTCGTCGAGCTGCCGGTCGATCTGCTCTACCCATCGGCGGTCGTGCGCGACTGGTATCGCATCGCGACCGATCCGGCGTCGAAAAGCCTGCGGCGGCGATTGGAGAATTGGTATCTCAATCGCCACGTCGAGAAGATATTCGCGCACGCGAACGATCCGGTCGATACGTCGCCGCTGCCGGTTTCGATCCCAACCTACGATCCCGCCAAGATTCGAACCGCCGCCGAATGGCTCGCCGCCGCCGCGCGGCCGGTGCTGCTGATCGGCAGCCAAGCGGCGTTGAACGCCGCCGAGATCATGGCGTTGCAGAAAGCCGTCGCCGCTCTCAGCGTTCCGGTTTACTTGAGCGGCATGGCGCGCGGGCTGCTCGGACGGCAGCACCCGCTGCAATTCCGGCATCAGCGCAAGAAAGGGTTGAAAGAAGCCGATCTCGTGATCCTCGCCGGCCTGCCGATGGATTTTCGCTTGAACTATGGGCGCGACTTCGGCAAAGACGCACGCCTAATCGGACTGAATCGCAGCCGCCGCGATCTGAAACGGAATCGCCGTCCGCATCTGCCGATTCTCGGCGACCCCGGCCATTTGCTTCGCGCGCTCGCCGAGAACATCGGCGCCCCGCCCGCGCGCAACGAATGGCTCGAAGCGATGCGCGGCCGCGAAACCGAACGCGAAAACGAAATCGATCGGGAAGCGAAGCCCACGCCCGGCGCCATCAACATGGTTCGCTTGTGTCGCCAGCTCGATGACGTCATCGGCGAGGACAGCGTCATCGTCGGGGACGGCGGCGACTTCGTCGCGACCGCGTCCTACATCGTCAAACCGCGCGGCCCACTCACCTGGCTCGACCCCGGCGCCTTCGGCACCCTAGGCTCCGGCGCCGGATTCGCGCTCGGCGCCAAACTTTGCCGCCCGAACGCGGAAGTCTGGGTTCTCTACGGCGACGGCTCGGTCGGGTACAGCCTGTCCGAGTTCGATACCTTCGTACGTCACCGACTACCGGTCATCGCCGTAGTCGGCAACGACGCATC
>DASWLD010000102.1:0-3096 GCA_036396275.1 Burkholderiales bacterium | reverse complement strand
GAATTCGCGCACGTAGAACGCCAGCGCCTCGTAATTGGTTGCCGAACCCTGCACCGACAGATGCAGGCGTTGCTCCGGATGACGCGTCGCGCAATACCTGAGCAAACCCAAGTCGGCGAGGATCAGGGCGTCGACGCCGAGTTCCACCGCCGTGTCGACGGCGCGACACCAGCCGTCCCATTGCGCCGGTGTCGGGTAAGTGTTGAGGGCGACGAACACGCGCGCACCACGATTGTGGGCGTAGTCCAGGGCGGCGGGAGTTTCCGCGGGCGCGAAATTCAGCCCGGGGAAGTTGCGCGCGTTGGTGCCGTCGCGAAAACCGATGTAGACCGCGTCGGCGCCGTTATCCACCGCCGCTTTCAGCGCCGCCGCGCCGCCGGCTGGACACACCAGCTCCATGCGCTTCATTGGGCCAAGTCTCTTCCCACCTGAGACGCGATCACGTTCGCCTGTTTCAAATCGGACGATCAGTCTGCCGGTGCCAACGCGTTGCGTCGTTGCGGCGCGAGCAGCAGATGAAACACCGACGAGTCGATAGTCACGAGCGGGCGCAGATGATCGCTAATCCAAATCGACACGCGGTCCCCGTACGGTGCCAGCCGCGCCAGCAGTCCGGTAAAATGCTCGCGTTGTTCGACCGCCAGCGCGCCGATGGAAAGTGTCAGCGTCGCGCTCGAACCGCGCAGCATCTTATCGAGCCGCCGGCCGGCGCTCTGGAAAAACTCGCGTCCCAATTCACCCTGGAGTTGGATCTGCAAATTCGCTTCGCGCCGTCCGAACGACCCGATGAACTCAACCGCCCCGGCGCGAAGATCCGCCACGCACAAGCGCTGCAGCGTCGCCACCGCGCGCTGCACGCGCCGGCGCCCGCTCGCGCGTGCCGGCGTAAAATGCCGCTTCACGTAATCGCGCATGGACAGACCGACGATCCAATCGAGAAATACCTGCGGCCACGCGCGCGGCCGCGACGCCGCCAGACTTCGCAAGAAATAGAACCAGCGCCGCGGCCCGCCGGCGAGCAGGCCGTGGCGGAACAGCCTGCGTACGATCCGGAGCCGCTCGCGCGCCGAATACTCATCGGCCGCACCGCCTCGAAGATAACGGGTCTTATTCACGATTCGGCGCGCGATGCCGCGGTCGCTGAACAGCCGCTGATAGAGTCGCTGGTAGTTCCACACCATCGCGTCGTAGCTCATGCGCTTCGGCAGGAAATTGGTGCCGAGCTTGGTGTTGTCGCCGTGCGCGCTTTCTTTTAGGAGCCGCCCTTCCTTCTGCAAGCGCTCGTACAGCGGCGTGCGCGGCAACGCCGTCAGCAGGCCGACCATCGCCACCTGGATACCCGAGCGCGAGATAAAGCGATGCTGCTTGTCAAACGTTTCGAGCGTGTCGTTGTCGAACCCGACGATGAAGCCGGCCAGCACGTCGATGCCGTGCGCGTAGATCGCGCGAATCGCGGTGAGCAGATCGCGCTTCATGTTCTGCGTCTTGTTGGTCTCTTTCAGGCTTTCCTCGTCGGACGACTCGATGCCAATGAACACCCAGGCGAAATTCGCCGCGCGCAGCAATTCGAGCATCTCGGCGTCGTCCGCTAGGTTGATCGATGCTTCGGTGCCAAAGCGAAAGGCGTAGCTGTGGCGTGCTTGATATTGCGCGAGATAGCGCAGCAACTGCTTCGCGAGCTTCTTATTGCCGATCAAGTTGTCGTCGACGAAGAAGACGCTGTGCACGCCTTGCGCGCGCAGCACGTCGAGCTCGCGTCCGATTTGTTCGACGCTCTTGGTGCGCGGCTGGCGACCGAACATCACGATAATGTCGCAAAAGTCGCATCGAAACGGACAGCCGCGCGAGAACTGCATGCTGACCGACGTGTAGCGATCGAGTTTGAGCAAATCGAACCGCGGCGTCGGCGATCTTTGAATATCGACCGTACCGGTCTCGTGATACAGCGCTTGCGGTGCGCCGGCTTCGAAATCGCGGCAGAACTCCGGCCAGATATTCTCCGACTCGCCCGCCACTACCGTATCCGCCAGGCGCGTGTAGCGCTCGGGGCAAAGCGACGCGAAGCTCCCGCCGGCAACGACCGGCAGACCGCGGCCGCGATAGTATTCAAGCAGCTCGCGCTGGCGCGCGAACTGCACGGCCATGCCGCAAACGCCGACGAGATCGGCTTTCGGATCGAGCGGCACCGGTTCGACGTTTTCGTCGACGATTTCGACGTCCCAATGCCGCGGACAGAGCGCCGCTAACGTCGCGAGTCCGAGCGGTGGATTGAGCGCGCGCTTATCTGTCAGAATATTTCGCAACGCCCAGCGAAAGCTCCAAAAGCTTTCGGGAAAGCGCGGATTAATGAGCAACAAACGCACGCAGGCGGGCACGTCGCTCATCGTCGAACTGGCGGATTGGACTATCAACTTGCCATGTCTTGTAGTCCGCGCGCCAAGTATGTTCGTTGACCTAGATCAAGTGGCTAGTCTGTTACTTACGCAGTTTGCGCGCTTCGGCCCCCGTTGATCGGGATCAATGCCGGAGCGATTCACGTGAACTTAGACTTCGACTAAATAGCCGGGCTTCATCCGATTTCGATTTCGTCTAAACCAATGCAGCAGAGTACTCCATGGCAAATCGTCAGCGCGGCGCCGCACCGGCCGATGTTCTTGCTTGGCGCGTTGCAGCTGGTGCTGGTCATGGTGCTGTGGTTTAGCGAACTCCTCGCGCGCCGGCTCGGCACGTCGCTCCCGTTTGTCATTCCATCGTCGTGGGTGCACGCACTACTGATGCTTTACGGCGTGCACATCTTCTTCATCTACGGGTTTCTGTTCACGGTGTTTCCGCGATGGATGAGCGGAACCGAGGTGGCTCGCGGCCGCTACATGTCGGTCGCCGTAACGGCGGCGGCAGGATTAGTAATCATTTATGCCGGCCTCGTCACCCATTCCCTCGTGCTCGCCGCGGGTCTGGCGCTGCATCTGTTGGCGTGGTTAGGAGCCATCGCGGTTCTCGCCGACGTTTATCGTCGCGCGCCCAAGCGGCGCGTGCACGAACGGCTCTTGTTGTTAGCGCTGATGCTCGGCGCGATCGGCCTCGGGGCGTTTATCT
>DASWLD010000101.1:0-4077 GCA_036396275.1 Burkholderiales bacterium | reverse complement strand
CACTACAACACCACGCGCGCGGTGCAAGCGACATTGCAGCGCTACAAAGAACTGCGCGACATCATCGCGATTCTCGGCATGGACGAGCTATCGCCGGAAGATAAGCTCGCCGTCGGGCGCGCGCGCAAGATTCAGCGCTTCCTGTCGCAACCGTTCAGCGTCGCCGAAGTGTTCACCGGTCAGAAGGGCAAGTACGTGCCGCTCAAGGAAACCATCCGCGGCTTCAAGATGATCGTCAACGGCGAATGCGACGCGCTGCCCGAGCAGGCGTTCTACATGGTCGGGCCGATTGATGAAGCGTTCGAGAAGGCGAAGAAACTGCAGTAGCAAGTGGCAAGGTACAAGAATAAAATTCTACGCCTAGTCCACTTGCTACTTGGAGTTTGCAACTTGGAACTGATTTAATGGCCAACACCGTACATGTAGATATCGTCAGCGCCGAGCAGTCGATCTTCTCCGGACCGGCGGAGTTCGTGGTGCTGCCGGGCGAAGCCGGCGAGCTCGGCATTCTGCCCGGTCACACACCGCTGCTAACGCGCATCAAACCGGGCACGGTGCGCCTGAAACTCCAAAATCAACCCGAGGAGCAACTGGTTTTCGTCGCCGGTGGGCTGCTCGAAGTGCAGCCCAACCGCGTGACCGTGTTGGCCGACACGGCCATTCGCGCACGCGACCTCGACGAGGCAAAAGCGCAGGAGGCGCTCAAACACGCCGAGGAAGCCCGCCGCAACGCCACCGGCAAGCAGGAAATCGCTACCGTGGAAGCGGAGCTCGCCACCATCGCCGCTCAGCTCGCCGCGATCCGCAAGCTACGCCAGCGCAAGTAGAATTCGCCGCCGTACCAGCTGCCAGGCCCCGCCCGTGCGGCTATCATTGAGCAAGCCGCGCCATGAGTCACCTCGACGTCATCATCCTCGCCGCCGGTCAAGGCAAGCGCATGCATTCCGCCGTGCCGAAGGTGCTGCACGAAATCGGCGGCAAGCCCTTGCTGGCGCATGTCATCGCCGCCGCCGCCGCGCTTGCGCCGCGGGCGATCCGCGTTGTTTACGGCCACGGCGGCGAGCAGGTCCGCAACGTTCTCGCGTCGGCGCCGGTGCATTGGGTGCATCAAGCCGAACAGCTCGGTACCGGCCACGCGGTGCAGCAAGCAATCACGTCGGTGACCGACGACTGCACGGTTCTGGTGCTCTACGGCGACGTGCCGCTGATCCGTCCGCAAACACTGCGGCAATTGATCTCCCCGGGGCCGCAACCTACGCTGTCCTTACTCAGCGCCGAAGTGCCGGATCCCGACGGCTACGGCCGGATTGTGCGCGATGCGCGCGGCGCGGTAGCGCGCATCGTCGAGCACAAAGATGCGACCGCGGACGAAGCGGCGCTGCGCGAGATCAACACCGGTATTTTGGCCGCTCCGGCGAAGCTGTTGCGCCGGTGGCTCGCGCGGCTGGAGAATCGCAACAGCCAACGCGAGTACTATCTCACCGACATCGTCGGCTTGGCGGTGTCCGATGGCGTGCACATCGTCACGCATCGGCCACGAACCGTCTGGGAGATTCTGGGCGTGAACAGCAAACGCGAACTGGCGGATTTGGAACGAGCGCATCAGCGCGAGATCGCGCAAACGCTGCTCGAGCAGGGTGTTACCTTGCGCGACCCCGCGCGTCTCGACGTACGCGGTTCGCTCACGTGCGGGCGCGACGTCGTCATCGACGTGAACGCCGTTTTCGAAGGCAGCGTCACCCTCGGCGACGGTGTCAGCGTCGGACCGAACAATCTAATTCGCGATACCGCGATCGGCGCCAACACCGAGATCCTCGCGAATTGCGTGATTGAGGAAGCGGTGATCGGCGCCGGCGCCCGCATCGGACCGTTCGCGCGCCTGCGCCCCGGCAATCGCCTGGCGGATCGCGTGCACGTCGGCAACTTCGTGGAGATCAAGAAATCCGAGATCGGCGAAGGCAGCAAAGCGAATCATCTGACCTATATCGGCGACAGCCGGGTTGGGCGCGACGTCAACGTGGGCGCCGGTACGATCACCGCGAATTACGACGGCGCGAACAAACACCAAACGGTGATCGAAGACAACGTCGCGATCGGGTCCAACGTGGTTTTGCGCGCGCCGGTAACCGTCGGCGACGGCGCGACCATCGGCGCCGGTTCGGTGATCACCAAGGATGCACCCGCCGGGGAGCTCACGCTCACGCGCGCCGAACAAAAAACGGTGAAGGGCTGGAAGCGACCCACGAAAAAAGATTCAAGTGACAAGATACAAGATACAAGAAAGAAATCTTGACGGCAGCCGTCGGTTTACTTGTATCTTGCATCTTGAATCTTGTGCCTGGGGTTAACTATGTGCGGCATAGTGGGCGCGGTTGCGCGGCGTAACGTCGTTCCGATCCTGATCGAGGGGCTGAAGCGCCTCGAATACCGCGGCTACGATTCCGCCGGCGTCGCCGTGCTGAACGGCGGCATTCGGCGCGTACGCCGGGTCGGTCGCGTCGCCGAGATGGAGCAGGCGGCGCGCACGGAAAATCTCAGCGGGCTGCTCGGCATCGGACACACGCGCTGGGCCACGCACGGCGGCGTCACCGAGCCGAACGCGCATCCGCACGTCTCGCGCGACGAGATAGCCGTCGTGCACAACGGCATCATCGAAAACCACGATCAGCAGCGCGAGCGCCTAAAGGGCCTCGGCTATGCCTTCGATTCGCAAACCGACACCGAAGTCATCGCGCACCTGGTGCACTACTACCACGGTCAGGGTGGCGATCTGTTCTTGGCACTGCAAAAGGCCGTGCGTGATCTGATCGGCGCGTACGCGATCGCCGTGATATCGCGGAAGAATCCCGACGTGATGGTCTGCGCGCGCGTCGGCTGCCCGCTCTTGATCGGCCTCGGCACCGATGAAAACTTCGTTGCCTCCGACGTATCGGCCGTGCTCGGCGCGACGCGCCGGGTCATGTATCTCGAGGAAGGCGACGTCGCGGAACTGACGCACGAGCGCGTGCGCGTGGTCGACGGCGACGGCCGGCCGGTCGAGCGCGATGTGCACGTCTCCGACGTGTCGCTCGCCTCGCTCGAACTCGGCCCCTTCAACCACTTCATGCAGAAGGAGATCCACGAACAGCCGAAAGCCCTGGCCGACACCATCGAAGCGGTGATGGCGGAGGGCGTAACGCCGAAACTTTTCGGCGCCGCCGCCGAAGCGGTGTTCCAGAGCATCGACTCGGTTCAAATCATCGCCTGCGGCACCAGTTTCTACGCCGGGTCGGTCGCGCGCTACTGGCTCGAAGCGATCGCGAAGATTCCGTGCAACGTCGAAATCGCGAGCGAATACCGCTATCGCGAGATCGTGCCGAATGTGAGATCGCTGGTCGTGACGATTTCGCAATCGGGCGAAACGCTCGACACGATGGAGGCGCTGAAGCGCGCCAAGGAACTGGGTCACACCGCGACGCTGTCGATTTGCAACGTACAGGAAAGCGCGATCCCGCGCGCCTCGAAGCTTGTGCTGTACACCCGCGCCGGCGCCGAAATCGGCGTCGCCTCGACCAAGGCGTTCACCACGCAGCTCGCGGCGCTCTTTGTGTTGACCCTGACGCTCGCGAAAATGAAAGGACGGCTGTCCGCGGAAGCGGAAGCGAAGTACTTGGACGCGCTACGACACGTTCCCGGGAGCGTGCAGCACGCGCTGAACCTCGAGCCGCAGATCCGCGCGTGGTCCGAGCGCTTCGCGCCGAAGCAAAACGCGCTCTTTCTCGGGCGCGGGATTCACTACCCGATCGCTCTCGAAGGGGCGCTGAAGCTGAAGGAAATTTCCTACATCCACGCCGAAGCCTATCCCGCCGGCGAGTTGAAGCACGGCCCGCTCGCGCTGGTCGACCGCAACATGCCCGTGGTCGTCATCGCCCCGAACGACAGTTTGCTGGAGAAAGTTAAGTCGAACATGCAGGAAGTGCGCGCTCGCGGCGGGGAGCTGTACGTGTTCGCCGATCTCGACAGCCACTTCAGCGAAAGCGAGGGCGTACACGTCATCCGCACCCCGCGCCACGCCGGCCTGCTGTCCCCGATCGTGCA
>DASWLD010000100.1:0-4580 GCA_036396275.1 Burkholderiales bacterium | reverse complement strand
TATGTCATCCAAGACGGCATTCTGTACTACCTCGAAGACGAGCACCTGCTGCTGGTCGGGAACCCGGCGGCGATCGACTGGGTGCAGTTCAATGCCGAGCGCGGCGGTTTCAATGTCAAAGCCGAGCTCGATCCGATATGGGCCCTCAACAAGGCGCGCAAGCGCAGCTTCTATCGTTATCAGGTCGAAGGACCGAACGCCTATAAGCTCCTGGAGAAACTTCACGGGGGGCCGCTGCCGGAAATCAAGTTCTTCCGATCGGGCGCGTTGAGCATCGCCGGTTGCAAGGTGCGGGCAATGCGCCACAGCATGGGCGGCGTGCCGGGCCTCGAACTTTCCGGGCCGTGGGAAGATCGCGACAAAGTCAAGGCCGCGCTGGTCGAAACCGGCCGCGAGTACGGGCTGCGCCAAATCGGGTCTCTCGCTTACTTCAGCACCGTCATGGAATCGGGCTGGTGGGCGGTCCCCTTCCCCGCGATCTACACCAGTCCGCAGATGAAAGAGTATCGGGAATGGCTGACCACGAACAACGCCGCGGCCCGAATGTCCTTGGGCGGCAGCTTCTACTCGCCGAACGTCGAGGACTATTATCTTACGCCGTGGGATATCGGCCTCGGACACATCATCAAGTTCGATCACGACTTCATCGGACGTGAAGCGCTCGAGCGCATGGTCAATCAGCCGCATCGGCAAAAAGTGACACTCGTGTGGAACGCCGAGGACGTACTCGAAATTTTCCAGCGGCTGCTGGAGGACGGACCCACCGCGATGCAAATCGACTTGCCCCTCTCCGCCACCGCGCGTTTGCACTACGACAAGATCATGGACAAGTATGGCAAGAAGGTGATCGGCTTCGGCCACTATCCCGGCTACACCATCAATCAACGGGCCATGATGTCGCTGGGGAGTGTCGATTCCGACTACGCGAAGCCCGGCACCGAGGTGACACTGGTCTGGGGAGAGGAGGACGGTGGAAAGAAAAGCGGGGGCTGGATCGAGCCGCACGAGCAGGTGATGATCCGCGCGACGGTCGCGCCGTCTCCGATCAGCAACGCGGCGCAGGAGTACCGAACGAGACTGAGGTCGCGGAAAGAAGCGGTGCGCTAGTTTCGATCGCTGATCGAAACGGAGCCACGAAGAAGGACTGCTGTGGCTCTTACGGAGGCTGGAATATGACTACGGAGTCCCCACCTTACGACGGCGGCTGCACGTGTCGCTTTGTTCGTTACCGAGTAACGGCGACGCCGCTCTTCGTTCATTGCTGCCACTGCCGCTGGTGTCAGCGCGAGACCGGCTCCGCCTTCGCCCTCAACGCGATGGTCGAGGCTGAAAGCGTTCAATTGCTCGAAGGCGAGGTTGAGGCGACCCACATTCCGACCAACAGCGGCAAAGGGCAGGTCGTCTTTCGCTGCCCCAAGTGCCGCATCGCGCTGTGGAGCAACTATGGCGGCGCGGGCGATGCGATTCGGTTCGTCCGCGTCGCGACGCTCGACGAACCGGACCGCGTTCCGCCGGACATTCACATCTACACCAAATCCAAACTGCCGTGGGTCGTACTGCCGCCGAACGTGCCGGCCGTGCCCGAATACTACAGAGCGTCCGAGCGCTGGCCGGCCGAGAGCTTGCAGCGCCGCGCCGCGTTGAAAGCTCGGTCACAAAACCGGCATGGTTCACCTGCGAGCTCGTTCACCTCGGGCTAGCACGTGCTGCACTCCACAGGACTCGAATCGGGAACCACGTTCGGCGCAAACCACCGCTGATGATGCTCGTCACTTCGACCTGCGCCACGCGCGCGAGGGATCACTTGCGACTACGCAAACCTTCAAAAAAGCGAGCGCCGGAATGACCGCTAACCTAATCGACGGAAAGAATATCGCCGCGACCGTGCGGGCCGAGGTACAAGCGCGCGTGCGGCAGCGCGTCGCGCGAGGAACGCGGGCACCGGGTCTGGCGGTGGTACTCGTGGGACGGGACCCGGCCTCGGAAATTTACGTACGGACCAAACGCAAGGTCTGCGCCGACGTGAAAGCGTCCACGGCCATTGGATCTAGCCGAGATTCGCACTTTTTCCACGTCTTGCGCGAAGCGGGCGGTTGCATGCAGAATTCTATGGAATCATCGATTCTACGGTAGGGGCGTTGCCGCCGGACGCCGATTTCGCTTCGCGCAACACGATACATGGCTTTCAACGCTTCCGGACATCCTCCCGCCCGCGCCGACCACATCGGCAGCCTGCTCCGCCCGCCCAAGCTGCGCCAGGCCTTCCGGGAATATCACGAGAAGAATATCGACGCCCCTAAGTTTCGTGCGATTCAGGACGAGGCGATACGCGGCGTAGTCAAGCTGCAAGAGGACGTCGGGCTCAAGTGCGTTAACGACGGCGAATACCGGCGCGGCTCGTACTGGGCGCGGTTCGTCGAGCTGACCGACGGACTCACCGTGAAACCGGCGATGTTCCGCTTTCACGACGACCACGGCCATGAGTCCGACTTCACCGCCCCGCACGTCAACGGCAAGGTACGCCGCGGCCGGCCCATCGCGGTGGACGAAGTCGAATTCACGCGCAGCCTGACGAAAGCGATCGTGAAGGTGACCCTGCCTTCGCCGTCCACCATGCATTTCTGGCGCGCCAGCCACTACTCGGACCCGGGTCTCTACGGCAGCCCCGAGGCGTTCTTCGCCGATCTCGGCAAGGTATATCGGGAGGAGATAGCCGACCTGGCGAATGCCGGTGCGCAGTACGTGCAGCTCGACGAAGTCGCGCTCGCGATGCTTTGCGATCCGGCCGCGCGCGCCAAGGTGGCGGCCGACGGGCGCGAGCCGGAGCAGCTCGTCGACCTTTACGTCGACGCGATCAATCAGGCGGTCGCCGGCAAACCCGACGGTCTCGTCATCGGCGTGCACATGTGCCGCGGCAATTACAAGGGCAAGTACCTTGCGGAAGGCGGCTACGACTCGATCGCGGAGAAACTGTTCCAGCGCGCCAACGTTAATCACTTCCTGCTCGAATACGACACGCCGCGCGCCGGCGATTTCGCGCCGCTGCGCTTCATACCGAAGACGAAGGGTGTCGTGCTCGGGCTCATCAGCTCCAAGACGGCGGCACTCGAGCCGATCGACTCGCTCAAGCGCCGCGCCGCGGAGGCGACCAAGTACGTCGACGCCGAACGGCTCGCGATCAGCCCACAGTGCGGCTTCGCGAGCACCGTCGCCGGCAACCCGATCACCGAAAACGACATGCGCGCGAAGCTGCGCCTCATCGTCGACGCCGCCCGCGCGATCTGGGGTTAGCGCCGCGGCCCACGAGGGCCGCGTCAGCGGCGATCGCGCTTACCCTTCGGCAAGTAGCACCCGCCCGGGCACTACCTGCCAGGTTGCCGGTGCGCGCCGCCCGGACCAACTCCATATAATTAGGTTAGGCAGCTGCCCAACTGCCGGGCTTGAAGAGGTCTCGCGGGTCCGTACCAGCAGCGCAGATCCAGCAGCGAGGAATACCATGTCGAAACTGCGCGTCCAAAGTTCCGCGATCTTTCTCGACCGCCACGGAGCGGGACCTGCGGAATAGATCTGTCAGGTTTTACGGGCGCGTCACGCCGTTCGAAGACAAGTTCGCCGAGGTTCTGGCTGAGGTTAAGTCTTTCGGACTTGTGCTCGGTGTATTGACCAATCGAGACCGGGAGTTCGGCGGTGGCTCGACAAAATCTTCCCCGGCACCGTTCGGCTTCCGCACCGGACCGATGCGGTGGTCAGCGATAGCGCGAAACTATTGGAACGGAGAAAAAGAACGTAGGCTCGGCGCAAAAAAATAAGACCCGGCGAGCGCTCCATGGCACCCGCCGGGTTGAACGCCGTGAATCACGGCGCTTCTACGGCGTAACTACCAAGGCCAGTGCTTGTGGTGATCGACTTTAGCGCATTCGAACCGGTTCACACCGGTACCGCTGAAGTCGAGCGGCCCGTTCACTTCGTGCTTGTACTTCACGAGCACGTCGTTGCAGACGGTCTTCGTCGTTTCGAGGTTGCCACCGCAGCGAAAGCTGCTGGCGTCATTGGGATCGCCGCCCTGGTAAATCGCGGTCTGCGGATACGGGCAAAGCGGACGAGTGCGTGTGACAACACCGCCGCTTGAGTTTTGCGCCAGGATCGTCTGCGGTGCATTGCCGTTCTCCACCCAATCCACGAGCGCGCCGAACAGATTCTGCGGCTGCGGTCCCACGCCACCGGCGCAGTGGGCCACGCCCGGTCCGCGGAACAGGCGATAGAACTTCTGTACATCCCTGAAGTCGATATCGTTGCCGTGTCCGAAGAAGTCGTGGCCGAAACCAAAGTGGTGATGGTTGCGGTCGTCGTCGTAGCGCGACGCCATTTGGCGGTAATAGTTGAGCACGCCGCGCGGATGGATCAACTGGTCGCTCATGCCAACGAACGTGAGTAGCTTTCCGCCCGAGCGTCTGAACTTATCCAAATCACCGAAGGTATCGGTGACATCGGCGATGTTGCGTGACCCGTCCTGTGCGACTTGCGCATAGGACAGAGTATTGTTCGCTCCGGTCAGAGTGACGGTGTTCCATTTCTGCGAC
>DASWLD010000099.1:0-38393 GCA_036396275.1 Burkholderiales bacterium | reverse complement strand
ATATCCGGGGGCGCGGGAATACGCTCGCGTTGCTGGCCAAAGCGATTGCACCACGCGACGTTGAACCCAAACGCCTTGGCCGCGTGCGCGTCCCAGGCGTTCGAGGAAACGAAGCAGACGCGCGTCGGCGAAAGATTGAAGCGTTCAATGACCATTCGGTAGACGGATGGATGCGGCTTATAGATCCCAACCTCTTCCACCGACAATATCGCGTCGAGCACCCGATCGATACCGGCGTTCTGTGCGGCCGCGGCCAACATCTTGGGCGCGCCGTTCGAGAGAATGGCGAGTTTCTTGCCGCGGGCCTTGAGTTGCGCCAGCACTTCCGGCACTTCCGAATAAGCGCTGAGCTTCATGTAAAGCTGCATTAGTCGCTCGCGCAGTGCCGCGTCGTCGAGCTTGACGGCGGCCATCGCAAAATCGAGCGCATCGCCCGTGACCTGCCAGAAATCCGCGTGCCGCGCCATCAGGCTGCGCAACCACGTGTATTGCAGCTGCTTGGTGCGCCACATGTCCGCCAGCGCCTGCCACTTTTCACCCAGCACGTGCTGCAGCTCGCGGGCCGCGCTATTTACGTCAAACAGCGTGCCGTACGCATCGAAAACGCACACGCGTGCGTCGATTGCCCCCCGATCCGCCATGATTCCCCCGTCGTGGTACGAACCGTCCACCACCATTGTGCGAGCACGCGACCCCGGCCAACGGAGCACGTGCTGTCTTTGTGCGTTACTGAAAAAACAAAGCGTACGCCGAAAAACACGAGGAGCGTATCACCACCCGCACGGCGCGTGCCAGAAAAAATTTCGGAACGCGCTCGCCGGTCGAACCGAACCTTCCGCCGCGACACTCTCCAAGCGTCTCCGTCGATTCTAAGTATTCCTATTTTTTGCGCTGTTACCGTGAAATAGTGATCCCCCCAACGACAACGGTGCCATCGCTTTTTAAAATGACCGCGTTTTTCCAAATCGCCTTCATGATATCTTCCCCGGCGAATGATTAACGTCGATTGCTTCGTTGGTTGTCGGCACTGCTTACCGCGCCCGAGTGTGGAATTCCCGCAGTGGGGTCGCCAAAACCCGGAGGCAGCTCCGTGATCCGCTGGATCGCGCGCCCGCTTGGCGGTGTGATCGCGCGCTATCTTAATAGTTGCATTCGCGGATACGAACCGTTCGCAATCACCGACCCGTATAAACTGGCGCGCGTACTCCAGCCCGCGGATGTGTTACTCGTCGAGGGCGATCGGCGGGTCAGCACCGCGATAAAATATCTGACGCAATCAACCTGGTCGCACGCCGCGATATATATCGGCGATCGACTCGACCCAGGCACGGATCCGCTGACCGCGCGGGTATTGGTGGAAGCGGACCTCGAGGAAGGTGTCATCGCCGTACCACTCGGGAAATACGCCGAACTGAATACGCGCATCTGCCGCGCGGTCGGACTGACGCCCGAGACCCAGCGAAAAGTGGTTGACTATGTCGTAACACGCCTCGGCAACCGCTACGATCTAAAGAATGTCATCGACCTCGCGCGCTATTTATTGCCGACGCCGCCGGTCCCGGCAAGTTGGCGCCGGCGCATGCTGGCGCTCGGCAGCGGCGATCCAACGCGCGCGATCTGTTCGACCCTCATTGCGCAGGCATTTCAATCGATACGTTATCCGATCCTGCCGCGCGTCGAGCGGGCGGAAGCGGCGGACGAGAAATTGCAGTCGACGGTGAGAGAGATCCTGCACATACGCCATTACAGCCTGTTTGCACCGCGCGACTTCGACATCTCGCCCTATTTTCGCGTGATCAAACCGACGATCGAGCACGACTTCGACTACTGGAATCTCGATTGGGCGGGCCCGGCGTGACGACAGCGTGTACCGCGCCTACGGCGGCGAACTGCGCCTAAGCCGCGCGCGGCTGTCGTGAACTCTTGGTAACCAGCTTCCTCTTGGGACGTTTTGTTTTCGCCGATTTGGGCGGCAACGTGCGCGCATGCGCGAGGCCCGCCCCAATCCAGCTCTTCAGCGATGCGTCGCTTTTCAAGCCGGCCGCCGCCACGTACACGAAACCGATCATCGGCCGCCCGGTGAAATCCATGGGTCGCGCATGCGGTCGCCGGAGCGATTTCCGGTAAGCGTCCGGACCCACACGCACCATAAGCTCGTTCTTCACCACGCCGCAAACCATGTGGCCGTTCATGGTGAAACAGACGCCCCCGAACATCCGTCGCTCCCCCATGCCACGGCCGCGCTTCAATACCGCGCGGATTCGGCTCGCCAACCCTTCGCTATATGCCATTAGATGTTCCCCCGAAATGTCAGAAACGCGCGCGGTTGCTCGACTTCTAAATACCCTTGTTCCAAGCCCCCTATTTACTGAATTCAACCAATGTACTCAAGCCCAGTCTTTTCATGGCTTTACAGAGCATTTCTCCACAGAGGTGCTAGCTTTTGATTAGGCCATGACTTCGCCCGTCTGACGGAAACAGATTTGGGCAACACGAGATGACTCGGAGCCGTAACGGTACCTCAACACAACGCGACGACAGCACCGGCAATTCGCTACCCGCAAACAGCGCGTTCAACGACTTCCTGCGTCTTACGCAAGACGACAGGGACGTATTGGCGCGCTATGAGACGACGCTGAATCGCGGCGACAAGCATTTTAGCGGAATCTTCTTGGACTATCTGGCGGCGTTTCCAACCACCGCCAGGCACCTGCAAAAATCCCGCAAACGCGGCGGCAACTTAGAATGTCTTCTCTGCCGCAAGGAAGGACCGTTGGCAGATGTGCTATCGAGGGATCTCAGCGAAACTTCCGCGCAGGGCCGGCTCCGTCTAGGCAAAAGCGGACGCCGCCATGGTATCGAGTCGGCGTGGATACTGGGCGCGTACCGGCTTTACCTCACCCATCTCCAGGGGCTGATTCGAAGCGACGCCGAGATTGCGGACGCCGATCGCGGCGCCCTGGAAACCAGCGCGACCAAATTCCTGCTTCGCGACATGGGCCTCGTGCTCGAAGGTTATTGGGGCGCAAATCTGCGCCGCGTGCAGCGCGAGAACGCCGCAATGGCCGAGGTTCAGGCGCAAACCACCAGTCTGCTCTCAAACATTCCGCAACTGTTGTGGTCCGTGGATGTCGCTTCAGGCCGAGCACCCTTCATCAGTCCATCGGCGCAGCGCGTCTTCAAGACCGACGGCGATTTGCCCATTCCTTGCCTCGGCGCGACCATTGCGAAGGATCGCCGCAAGCTGCAGCTTGCGTGGGAAACGGCGCTCACCGGCGAGCGCGTGGTCGTCGAGTGCCGAGTGCGGCAGCCGGACGGCAAGATTCGATGGTATCGCCGTACGCTTTCCCCGTTCGTCGACACCGACGGCAAGGTCACGCGCATCGACGGCATCATGGAGGACACCACCGACGCGAAGCGAATACTTCAGAAACTGCGCGCGCTCGCTACGACAGATCCCCTGACGGGTCTGCCGAACCGGTCGTTGTTCGAGGATCGCTTCAATCAGGCGATTCACGCGGCGGTGCGGCGCCACCACGAAGTCGTATTGGTGCTGATCGATATCGACCATTTCAAGGAAATCAACGATACACTCGGCCATCCCGCCGGGGATCAAGTACTGACGCTTCTCGGCCAACGACTGGCGGCGCTGTTACGCGCCAGCGATACGGTAGCCCGCCTCGGCGGCGATGAATTCGCCGTGCTCATGCCGTACGCGATCGACGGCCGCAAGACCGCGGCGCAGTTCTTGAGAAAAATGCTGAAGAGTCTCGGTGCGCCGTTTAGACTGGGCGATCACGAGTTGTTCGTGCGAACCGGCATCGGCATCGCCATGTATCCCGAACACGGCGACGACGTCGAAACGTTGATGCGCAACGCCGACGTCGCCTTGTACGGCACGAAGAACCGCGACGTCGACTATTTGTTTTATAACAACGCCTCCGATACGAAGGCCTCGCGCGGGATAAGCCTCTCGGCGGAATTGCGGCACGCCATCCGGCGCCGCGAACTGACGCTGCACTACCAACCGCAGATCGACGTTCGCCGCCGTTGCATCGTCGGTGCCGAGGCATTGGTTCGCTGGAATCATTCGCGGCTCGGTTTGCTGGAGCCGAAAAAGTTCCTGCCGGCGGCTGAGCGCACGGGCTACATACGCACGCTGACGTACTGGGTGTTGGAGAATTCGCTGCGGCAATGCGGCCGTTGGCGTCGGCTCGGATGGCACATGCGGGTAACCGTGAATGTGTCGGCGCGCGCGCTGCGCGATCCGAACTTTGTCGCCCGCACGCGAGAGATCTTGCGCGAAACGAGCGTACCCGCGACGGCCCTCGAAATCGAAGTGACGGAGAATACCGTGATGACCGACGTCGGGCACTTTCGCGGCGTGCTCGCGCAGCTGGGGGACTTCGGTGTGCGCATCGCCATCGACAACTTCGGTTCCGGCTTTTCGTCGCTGGCGCTGCTCGGTGAGCTCGCCGTGGACACGCTGAAGATCGACAAGTCGTTTGTGCAAATCATGACGGGCGACAAACACGCCACCAACGTCGCGCGCTCGACGGTCAATCTCGGGCACGATCTCGGGTGCACACTCGTCGCGGAAGGCGTCGAGAATCGCGAAACCTGGGAAATGCTGTCGGCGCTCGGCTGTGATAACGCGCAAGGGTTTCTCGTCAGCAAACCGCTCCTTCCGGAGGCGCTCGACAGCTGGCTGATCAAATCTCCCTGGAACTCCGGCTCCGAGTCTCCGGCAACCGTCGCCGCCGAGCCTTCGGTCGAACGAACGCTGTTCCCACATGTGCGTCGTGGCCAATTGCCACCCGACAGGCGCCTGCGAAATCGCGGCCGCGAAACGCACTAATCCCACGCTACCGGCGGGTTTATCCGCTATTCTGGCGTGACGGTCCATAAGTAACCAAGAAGTAACCGAGCGAAGCAGGATTGCGCAGCGATGAAAGTCGAGAGCGATCCCGAGGGATGGGGTGAGGGTTTTGCGAAATCCGGGAGCCGTAAGAATTCCCGCGGATTGCGGCGCTTCGCGCCTTCATCCGGGCTGCCTGAATGTCGGTGGACGCCGCTCGAACTAGGCGATTTATTTGTGGGACGGCACGCTAGAACCGATCCGCTTCGGTCTGTATCACTATTGACTCCGTAGTAAGGTACGGGGTCTACATTCCGCTTGTGATCGGAGTATCGCTTATGTCGTCGTACCGCATTGGTCAACTGGCGCGCCTATCCGGATTTGGCGTGGAGACGATCCGTTACTATGAGCGCGAACGGTTGGTTCACGAGCCTCCGCGCGGTGCATCCGGGTATCGTCAGTATCCTGAAGATACGTTGGCCCGACTGCGTTTCATCCGACACGCCAAGGAACTGGGTTTTAGTTTGAAGGAAATCAAAGATCTCTTGGAGCTGCGCGTTGCACCCGGCGCCAGTTGCGCAGGCGTTCGCAAACGCGCGGAGGCGAAGATCACCGCCGTGCGCGTCAAGCAAAAGAAACTCCGGCAAATCGAGCAAGCCTTGGTGAAACTCGCGGCCGCCTGCCGGGGGCGCGGCCCCACAAGCAACTGTCCGATCCTCGACGCCTTGGACGAACGAGGCCGCGCGTCATGACAGTCGAATTGATCTACTCGCACGAATGCCCGAATGTGGCGACCGCGCGCGAACGCCTGTTGCGAGCGTTTGCCGCGGCTGGCGTGACGCCACGCTGGCAGGAATGGGAGCGCAACGATCCGGCGAGTCCGGACCACGCTCGCGCGTACGGTTCACCCACGATTCTGATAAACGGCCGAGACGTGATCGGTTTGGATCCCTCCACCGACGGCAACGACACCTGCCGCGTGTACGCTTCCTCGGGAACATTCGACGGCGCGCCTGCCGTCGATTCGATCGCCAACGCGCTACGTGAAGCGCACGCCGATACACCGGCGCAAGTTGTCGCGTCGCCGCGCGCGGGATGGCGCGGTGCGGTAGCCGCCTTGCCGGCCGTGGGCGCCGCGGCCTTGCCGAAACTCACCTGTCCCGCTTGCTGGCCGGCGTATGCGGGACTGTTGAGCTCATTGGGTGTGGGGTTCATCAACTACACGCCCTATTTGCTGCCTTTAACCGCGTCGTTTCTGCTTCTGTCGTTGGTAACACTCGGTTGGCGAGCACGGCGACGCCGAGGCTATGGGCCGTTGCTCCTGGGCGTTGCCGCGTCGGCTTTTCTATTGGTAGGTAAATTTGCTTTTGATTCCGACGCCGCGATGTATGCCGGAATAGCGATACTAGTCGCCGCGTCCGTTTGGAATGTCTGGCCGCGCGCTCGGCAAGCCGTCGGCGATTGCCCGGCGTGCACTTCCCCTTCCTTTCGATAAGCGGGGTGTCTTATGAATGCAAAACGTAAAGTGGAAATCTTCAGCGCCGGTTGTCCGGTCTGCCAGGAAACCATCGATCTGGTTACCCGGGTGGCGTGTTCTTCCTGCGAAGTGATCGTTCTGGACGCGCGACAGCACGACGTCGCGCACCGCGCCAAACGTCTCGGCGTTCGTTCCGTGCCCGCCGTTGCCGTCGACGGCAAGCTGGCGGATTGTTGTGCCGGACGCGGTCCGGACGAGAAAACGCTGCGCGCCGCAGGACTCGGTCAGCCCTAATCCGAGCAGCCGACGCGACAGCGGCGCTCTACTTTTCTCTCCGCTGTCGTCGTCGACAAGCTGTGCAAATCAATCAGGCGTGACCCATCCGCCGCGAAGAATACTGCACCGCCGCCCACAAGGCGTCGCCGCCGATCAAAAAGCCCACGACAATCTGATTCCACATCGGTCCGGGCTGATCGGTGAACCCGAGCGCGAACGGCGCGACGATCAACCACACGCCGACGACCAGATTCACCCACTCTTCCCATACTTGCGGTCTCACAAGCGCCGCGATGGCAAATACCGCGACGATCGCTCCACAGATGTAAGAGTTCCAGGCCGCCACGTCTCCGGTGACGCCAAACGCGACGAACGGCGCAAGAATCAACCAAGCAGCGAGCACGAGATTGAACCAGTCCTGCCATCTACCCATGGTTCGATCTTGCCATCTACCGATGGTATCCGGTTTCGATTCTGCCATGACGCTCTCCTTTCCTTCGTTGATGAATGTAATCTCAACACCGCACCCAACTCGGTGCCTATCGAAAGAAGCTCCATCACCGAGCACCACCTCTTCCCCGGCCGGTGCTGATCTGCTGAATTTACGCCCTCGCGGATACCCATTATTGACGTGGGTCAAAAAAACGAGCGGCCGCTAAAGACCCACCACCATCCGGACCCCCATCGCCCATGTGGCCCCACATTGTCCACCTCCGCATTTAGCCGCTGATCGGTTTCCCTTCGATGCGAATATTGTAAAACCTGTGCGCAGCGCCTGGGTCAAGACGTGAAGATTGTCGCGAACGCACCACGCTTTCTCGCGCCGCCAGCGACCGGCCGGCTCAGAAAAACCATTGCACATATCCGAAATAGGCGTCATGAAACGCCGCATACTCGCTGCCGACATGCCCGCCGAAGAGCTGAACGCCGATCGCCGCATCGACGTTCGATGCAACCGAGTAGACAAGTCGCGGCGAGAAAAAACGGCTGCCGTCATCGCTATTCACAATCAGCGCGTTGTCCGAACGCAGCAGCGGGGTAATGTCGTAGAGCGCCTGCACGCCGATATAGCGTCGCGCGACGTTTTGAATCGAACCAGCTTGCAGACGCGCGAAATCGTATTGCCCTTGCTCCTTCGTTCCTTCACCGTTGTAGTAGTACTCGATCGACAATACCAGGGTGTTGGCGAACGCGTAGTCGAAGCCAGCGACGGCGCGGGAGAAATCGACACCGGCGCCGCGCTCGGTGCGAGCCGCCTCAAGCCGCAAGCCGCCCTCGCCTATTCGGCCGACCATGTCGATCCCTGCCACGCGATCGCCCCTGAATTCGCCGAGCAGCAACGCCACGTCGGTGCTGGCGACGTTCGTGCGATAGTGAACCCCTCGGCTCGACGGTGTGTCGCGCTGCGGTGCGTAGGCGAGACTCAGGCGCGAAAGCGGTCCAAGATTTCTTTGAACGAGGACGGCGTCGACGCCCGGCCGTTCTTCGCGCTCGACGGCGATGGGGTTGAAGGGGTTTAGGAGATCGGTCGGATTCCAAAAGCGTCCGCTGCCCCAGGCGACGCGCTGCCGGCCGATCAGAAAGTCCGCGACCGGTGCGTTGAGCGTCGCGAAGCCTCGGTGCAGCCGATGCCGCGCGAACACCGAGCCGCGATCCAGATAGTCGTCTTCCAGATTCCAATAGCTGGCGGGTCGCGCCGCCTTCAGTTGCTGGAACTGCGCCGTATCGAGAAAACTCCCGAGAAACGTCTCGTGATCGTATTGCACTTCGAAGCCGGCCCAAGCGGCCGCCCGCCCACGCGCCTCGATGCGCAACCGGTTGAGATCGAGCGTGTAATCCTCTTCGAGCGGAAATGAAGTGCGCGAATCCACGAGGAGGTTTTTGTAGTAGCCCTTGAAATCGATAGCGCCTTGCGCCGTTGCCTGTAGTACCCACGCGCTAAGCAAGATCAACGCGGGCCAGCGATGCCATCTATACATGCCGCAACGCCTGCACCGGATCGAGTCGCGCCGCGCGCCCCGCGGGATAGAGCGCGGCGACGACGGCGGTCACGAGCAACGCCAGCACCGGCAGCCAGACGTTGTCGATTTCGATGGTCGGGTACACGACGGTGGTCATGCCGGGAATCGCGGCGGCGCCGGCGGCATAGTCGCTTAAGTCGAAGCCGAGAACGTTGTAATAGCCGACGATCGCGACGCCGATCAGCGTGCCGCCGCAAAGGCCGAACACACCCAACACCAGCGACTCGTACAACACGGTCCGCACGATCTGCGCCGGGCGCGTCCCGAGCGCCAGCTGCAACCCGAACTCACGCGTGCGTTCGAGCACCGCCATGAGCAGCGTGTTCGTAACGCCGAGCAACACGACTAGAAAGACAACGATCAGAATCACCCGCAGATTGACGCGGATGAGGTCCAGCATCTGCAAAATCTCCGGGACGAGAACGTTCCAGGGAACGGCTTGCTGGTCGGGCGCCGTGAGGTCGGCGGCCAGCGCCGCGGCGATCGCTTCCGCCGCTTCGATCCGGTTGAGCCGCACCGCGATCGTCAGCGCGTCGCGCGGAACTGCCAGCAATTCCCGCGCGGCTTGAAGGCTCATGACGACAATTGAACGATCGAGCGTTTCGTTATCGGTCGCAAAGATGCCCGCGACTCGCAATGCCGCCGAGCCGAGCGAGCCGTCGGCGGCCGGTGCCACCAGCACGATCTTCTCGCCCAAGCGCACGCCGAGACGCTCGGCAAGCTTGTCTCCGACGACGATTTCGCGCGCGGCGCGCGGGGATAGGTACGACCCTTCGCGCACCTTTTCGTGCAGCCGGGTAACGGTCGGCTCAACCTCGGGGTCGACGCCGTAGATCATGATCGGCTCCGACCGCGTCGGGCTGCTCACCATCGCCTGCGCCTGCAGCCGCGGGGCGGCCGCGGCCACTTCCGGCTTCGCGCGTACCCGTTCGAGCAACCGCGCGGTGTCGGCCAGCGTAAGTTTCGCGTCGAACTCGTCGCGAAAACCTTTCCGTTCGATCTGCAAATGGCCGGTCAGCAAGCCGGTCGAATTCTCGCGCATTTGCACGATGAACCCCTGCATCAATGCGCTCAAGAAAAGGTACGCGGCCAAACCGGCGGCGATGGCGGAAAACGTCAGCAGCGTGCGCCGCGGATTGCGCGCGATGCCGCGCAGCGCGATCCGGGTAAAGACGGCGCGCGCGGGAAAGATATGCAGCCGGCCGCCGAAAAGGCGGACGCGAAAGCGTACCGCGCGGCGTACCCCTTGAATCGCCTCGATCGGCGTAAGCCCGGCCGCCTTGATCGCCGGATAGATCGAGGCGCCCAAGGTCGCGACGAGTACCAATGCGGACAGCCAGGCGAGCTGGCGCGCGCCGATGCCGGGATACACGACGCCGGTAAGGCCGGGCATCAGCTCCATCGCTTTGGAATACTCGGTGAGATCGATGCCAACGCGCCCGAAGTAGCCGACGAAGGCGAGGCCGAGCGCGATGCCGAAACCGATACCAACGGTGCCGAGCACGATCGCCTCGTACAATACGACGCGGGCTATCTGGCCGCGCCCGGTTCCGAGCGCCATCATCACGCCGAACTCGTGCGTACGGTCGAGCACGCCCATGAGAACGGTATTGGCGATGCTGAGCGTGACGATCACGAACACCACGAAGAGGATGATGTTCGCGAGCATCTCGTGGAAATCCACGTCCGCGGCCATACCCGGCATCAATCGGCGCCAGCCTAGTGCCTCAAAGTCGGTCCCGAGCTGCTGCCCGAGCGCGCCGGCGGTGCGGGATACCGCGTCGATATCGTTGAGCCGCAGGGCCAAGGTCGTGATACGGCCCTCGAGCGCATACAGTTCCTGTGCCGCCGGCAGCGGCAGGAACACGTACATCGCATCGATGAGATCGATACCGCTGTCGTAGATGCCGCGCACGCGATAGCGCGCCGCGCCGACCGAGCCATCGGCGGCCTGCGTGACCAACGCGACCTCGTCTCCGACCCGCAGTCGCAGGACGTCGGCCACCCGGTCGCCGATGACGACGCCCTTCGCGTCGGCCGCATCGAGGTAGCGACCGTCCTTGATCGCGCGCGGGAGCGTCGTGACCTTTTCCTCGTAACCCGGATCGATACCGACGACGAAGACACCGCGCGTCTTCTCCGGCCCGCTCGCGAGCGCCTCGCCTTCGATCCGCGGTGCCACGGCGGCGACATCAGTCGCGGCCGCGACTCGCGCGGCGATTCCGCCCGGCTCGCCGAAGGCAAGATCGAGCGTCGGAGCGTCGTGATAGCCGCGCTGATGAACTTGCAGATGACCCGTTAAATAGCCGGTGATGTTCGTGATCATCTGCCGGTTGGTGCCGTCGACATAACCCCAAAGAAAAATGAGGCCGGCCAGCCCGACCGCGACGGCGCTGAGGGTGATCAGCGTGCGTCGCAAGTGGCGGCGCAGATTGCGCACGGCCAGCCGCCAGAACACGCGCCGCATCATGGCTTACGCGACGATCCGCCCGTCGCGCAATCGCACCAGGCGGCGTGCGCGTTCCATCACCATCGGATCGTGCGTGGAGAAAACGAACGTCACGCCCTTGGTTTCGTTTAGGCGGCGCATCATGTCCATAAGCGCGCCGCCGGTGGTCGAATCGAGATTCGCCGTCGGCTCGTCGGCCAGCACGAGCGCCGGCGCGGTCACGATCGCGCGCGCAACCGCCACGCGCTGCTGCTGTCCGCCGGACAGCTCGCCCGGCCGGCGGTCCTCCATGCCGGCAAGGCCGACCTCGGCGAGGATCGCGCGCGCTTGTTCGCCGCGCCGATCGTCCGGCACGCCCTGCAACAGCATCACGTATTCCACGTTTTCGATCGCCGTCAACACCGGAATCAGGTTGTACTGCTGGAACACGAACCCGATGCGGCGCAGGCGCAAGTCGGTCAACGCACGGTTCGAAAGCGTTCCCAGTTCTCGTTCCTCGACCCACAGGCGCCCGCTCGTGGGCCGGTCGAGACCGCCGATGAGATTGAGCAGCGTGCTCTTGCCCGAGCCGGACGGTCCGACCAGCGCGATGAAGCCGCCCTTCTCGATATCGAGATCGACACCGTCCAGCGCGCGCACCTCGACGCTGTCTTGGCGGTAGATTCGGGTAAGCTTCTCGGCGCGAACGCTGAACATGTTTCAGCGGCCTTGTTGCAGGTTGCTCAACGAGAAGATCCGCGGGTCGACGGCGGCGTCGAACGCGATATCGCGAATCACGAACACCGTGCGGTTCTGCGGCTTGCCGAGCGGCCGCACTTCCCAGCGCGTCGGGATCACCCGCCCGCCGATCGAGCGGATGTCGCCGTAGCGCATTACCTTCACTTTCTCGCCGCGCTCGTCGTAGTACTCGAGAGCGAGCGGCAGCCGGTCGGATCGGCGAATGTAATAGACGAGCTTGCCCCAGACGACCGCGGCGTCGGGCTTCGGAATCGAATCGACTTTGTAGACGTCAATGCCGTCGAGCGTTGCGCTGCCGGTTAGGGTGTGCGTGTAGTCATCGACGATGCTGCTCTCCTTCACCAGATCGTCGTTGGTCATGTCCGACCCCATCCACGGTTGCAGCATCATCGACGGCGGAATTTTTATGACGCGCTCGATCGCCGGCAAGTAATTCCACATCTCGGCCTTGATGCGCAGCGACCCGATGCCGGCTTCCTTCGGCGGCGCATCGATGCGCAGGAAGGTGCGTTCGGGCCGTTCCATCCAGAACCGCAACGCCAGTTTGCGTTCCCAGCGCGGCGTAATGACGGTCATCTCGGCCGCGCCCTGATTGGTGCTGCCCCAGAGCGTGCGCTCGACGTGGGCGATGAGATCGCGGCCGGTCGGTTCGGCGGCCGCCGCAATATTCATTCCCAATGCGGCTGCGAGCAGCAGTTTGGGAATCCATCGCCACATCCGCCTTGCCTCCTGGTGCACGGAACGCTCGCGTCTCAACCCGATAAGTCGCGTTTCTTCTGTTCGAATTCTTCCTTGTTGATTTCGCCGCGCGCGTAGCGCTCCTTGAGAATATCGAGCGCTCGGCCGACGCCGCTGTCGCCGCCGCGCGGTCCGGGCATGTTGGAAATCCACCGGACCAGCACCACGATGACAAAAATCAATACCGCCCAAAACAGCAGCATGTGCAGGGCGCCGAAACCCCACCACCATCCGGAACCCCCATCGCCCATATAGCCCCACATTGTTTAGCTCCTCAATTAGTTATCGGTCGGTTGACCTTCGTTAGTATCGCGAAACCTGTGCGCGGCGCGCACGTCAAGACCCGGTAATTGCCGAAAGGTGTCAGGCATCTCGGTTCGAGACGAGCGCATCGCTAACACCACGTCGCTTCGCCGGAACGTGGGTCGCGCAACAACTCGTGCACGTTCGCCTCGATGACCCGATAGCCGACGTTTCCGTACAGGCGCTGACGGCCCTCGTTGAGAACCAGCGTCGGACTTCCCGGGATGTGATAGCGGTCCCGGGCGTCGAAGTCGAGATGAAGCGCGGCGTGCGCCTCACCGCTTTCGATCAACTCCCAGACTTGACGCACGGGCAATTCCAGCGCTTGTGCGATTCGTTCCAGCACGACTTGATGCGCGACGTCGCGCGCCTCCTTGAAAAAGGCCTGACGTACGCGCCACGCGGCAGCCTCGAACGCGTTCGTCGCTTCCTTTCCGGTTTGTGCCGTCTTTCCCAGCTGAGCGCGCTGCTCGATCAGCTGGACCGCTTTGAGAAACAAGTGCGCCGGCATCGAGGACGCGGGAACGTTTTCCAGCCAAATCCGCGGGTGCACTTCGACATGCGACCACGTCGATGCGATCTGGCGAACGTGCTTGTTGTATCCGGCGTAGCCGCCGTGTGCCTCCCACTCGCGCTGAATGCGCTCCGCGGTCGCGGCGAAGACCGGCAGGAAGCGATGCATCACTTGCACTTGATCGCTGAAATCCCGTTTGAGCTGGTCGAGGCGTATCTGCGCGCCATAGGCCCAGACGCAAAGTACGTCGGAGAAATATTCGATCGCGATCCGCTTTCCCGTGCTCAATCGGCCACCTCACGCCACCCGCGCGGACACACACTCGAACGAACACGCCGCGTCGATCGCGCTCGCCACCGCGCCGCGGGCTGCCGAAGAAAATCTTCGGTGGCCTTGCGCGGTTCGCTACCGTCGCATCATCCCCGGACCCATGCCGTCGCCCGGACCGTAACCGCCGCCCTGGCCCCACGCATCGCGTTGCCACTGCTTGAGCTGCTCGCGCTGCTCCTTCGTCAGCATCTTTTGCGCGTCGTTATTCGCCTGCACGTGTATTTCGATCATCTGCTGCTGCAGCTTGGCGATGTTGCCGTACGCCGCGCCGATTTTTTTCGGATCCTGCTCATCGGGCTGGTAGAGATCGCGCAGCTTGTTCTGCTCCTCCAAGATCTTTCCGGCGATATTCCAGTGCTTCTGGCGCTCGGCGTCGCGAATCTTTTCGATCTTGTCACGTTGGGCGTCGCTCAGATTCAACATGTACAGCGGGCCCATACCGCCGCCCATCATGCCGGGACCCATACCGTAGCCCATTCCGTAACCGCCGCCCATCATGCCGGGGCCCATCATTCCGTAGCCGCCGCCACCGCCCATCATCATCCCCATCATCATGTCCATCATGCCGCCGCCCATCATGCCGGGGCCTGCGCCGTAACCGCCTCCCATCATTCCCGGACCCATGCCATAACCGGGACCGTATCCACCACCCATCATGCCGGGACCCATTCCGTAGCCGGGTCCGTAACCGCCGCCCGGGCCCATGCCATAACCGCGACCATAACCGCGCTGCATCATTTGCTCTCGCATTTGTTCCGGCGTCAGCGGCGCGCCCGCTTGCTGGGCCGCTGCCAACAGCGGCAATGTGCTCAGCATGAACACGACTAGGAACCGCACTGACCACCGAGTTTGATCTATCCTCACGACGTACCTCCTTTGACTGCTTGATGAAAGCAATAACTTCCACAAAAGTTTCTGCAAGCGTTCATGCCGCCTCAGCCGCGCGATGTCTGCGTCACGGACAGTCGCGGAACGAACGCCGGCGTGCGCGCGGCATAACGGCGATACTCTTCGCCGAACTCGCGCTCCACCTCGCGCTCCTCGTGGCGCGCGAGCCGCACGTACATGTAAACCAGCACTGGAAACATCGCGATCGTCAGCAGCGTCGGCCATTGCACCAAAAAACCCGTCATGATCAGCACGAACCCGACATATTGCGGATGACGGATCCGTGCGTACGGCCCCGTGCTGGCGAGCACTTGGTTTTTCTGGGCGTCGTAGAGCACCCGCCACGCATTCGCCAGCAAAATAAATCCGCCGCCGAGAAGGATGAAGCTCAAGAGATGAAACGGCCCGAAGTGCGGGTTCGTCTTCCAGCCGAACAGCATCTCGAGCAGATGGCCCGCGTCGTGCGAAAACCAATCCACGTCGGGAAAGCGGCTCTGCAGCCAGCCCGACAACAAGTAAATCGTCAGCGGAAAACCGTACATCTCGGTGAAGAGCGCCACCAGGAACGCCGAGAACGCACCGAAGGAGCGCCAGTCGCGTTGGGTCTGCGGCTTGAAAAAGCTGAACGCGAACAGAATGAAAACCGCCGAGTTGATGATGACCAGCGACCACAACCCATAAGCCGGCGCCGCCTCAGTGTTCATGATCGCCTCCCCGTCGCGGCCGCTCGGCGTCCGAGTCGTTGGCACCGTGACCGCCGTGCCCGCCGTGGCCGAAGATATGCAGCAGCGGACACAGCGCGAGCAGAATAAACGGCAGCGCGCCGAGCAGGTGTGCCTGATGTTCGGTCCACAGGAAAAAAGCCGCGATAGCAAGAAAACCGAGCAGCACCAGCCCGTTGCGCGAGCGCCACCATGGTGCTTTGGGATTAGCCGGTGTATTCATTTGGCAATAACCGCGTTGTTTCGGTTACAGGCGCACGCGCCGCAGCCGCAGCGCATTGGTTACCACCGATACCGAGCTGAAGCTCATCGCCGCGGCGGCGATCATCGGCGAAAGCAGCAGTCCGAAAAATGGATATAGCAACCCGGCGGCGATCGGCACGCCGAGCGTGTTGTAGATAAACGCGAAGAACAAGTTCTGGCGGATGTTGCGCATGGTGGCGTGCGACAGGCGCCGCGCGCGGGCGATGCCGCGCAGATCGCCCTTGATTAGCGTGACGCCGGCGCTCTCCATGGCGACATCGGTACCGGTGCCCATCGCAATGCCCACCTGGGCTTGCGCCAGCGCCGGCGCGTCGTTGATGCCGTCGCCCGCCATCGCGACGATACGGCCTTCGGCTTGCAGCTGCTTCACGATCTCCGCCTTCTTCTCCGGAAGTACATCCGCTTGGACGCGATCGATACCGAGCTTCTTCGCCACCGCTTGCGCGGTCGTAGCGTTGTCGCCGGTCAGCATAACGACTTGCACGCCTTCGCGGTGCAACACGTCGAGCGCTTCGCGTGTCGTCTCTTTGATAGGATCGGCAACGCCCACCAGACCTGCGGGTTTTCCATCCACGGCGAGGTACATCACGGTTTGGCCTTCGCCGCGCAACACGTCGGCGCGCGTGTGCAGCGCCATCGCATCGATGCCTTGCTCGTCGAGCAATTTGCGATTGCCCAGCGCCAGTCGGCGGTTTTCGATTCGACCGACAACGCCACGGCCGGTTTGCGAATCGAACTCGGTCGGCGATGTCAGGCGCAGTTCACGCGCTTCGGCGCCGCGCACGATCGCCGCCGCCAGCGGATGTTCGCTCGCACGTTCGAGACTTGCCGCCAGGCGCAGTACCGTCGCTTCGTCGAAGCCGGGTGCGGCTTCGACGCTCACGAGTTTCGGCTTGCCTTCGGTGAGCGTTCCGGTCTTGTCGACGACAAGTGTATTTACCTTGACCAACACTTCGAGCGCTTCGGCATTCTTGATAAGCACACCCATGGTCGCACCACGCCCGGTGCCGACCATGATCGACATCGGCGTCGCCAGCCCCAGCGCGCACGGGCACGCGATAATGAGCACCGCCACCGCGTTGATAACGGCATGCGCCAGACGCGGCTCGGGACCCCAGAAGCCCCAGACGATCAGCGTGATGACGGCGACGATTACGACCGCCGGCACGAAATAGCCGGCGACGATATCGACCAGCTTCTGAATGGGCGCGCGCGAGCGCTGCGCTTCCGAGACCATGCGAACGATTTGCGCGAGCAGCGTATCGGTGCCGACGCGCTCGGCGCGCATCAGTAGACTTCCCGTTCCGTTGACGGTAGCGCCAATGAGCTTGTCGCCCGCTTGCTTCGTTGCCGGAATCGACTCTCCGGTGACCATGGACTCATCCACGGCGCTCGTGCCGTCGGTGACTTTCCCATCGACCGGCACTTTCTCGCCCGGGCGCACGCGCAACGTATCGCCGGGTTTGACCTGATCGAGCGGTATGTCTTCCTCGCGCCCGTCGGCGCGCACGATGCGCGCCGTATTCGGCGCGAGTCCGAGCAGCATCTTGATTGCGGCGCTGGTGCGCGAACGCGCGCGCAGCTCCAATACCTGACCGAGCAGCACCAGCGCCGTAATTACCGCGGCTGCTTCGAAGTACACGGGTACATGGCCGCCGGGCATTTTGACCGAATCCGGGAAAATTCCCGGCGCCAACGTCGCGACAATGCTGTAACCCCACGCGACCGCGACGCCGAGCCCGATCAACGTGAACATGTTGAGATTCCACGTCACCACCGAACGCCAGCCGCGTACGAAGAACGGCCAGCCGCCCCAAAGCACCACCGGTGTGGCGACCACCAACTCGATCCATTGGCGCGTACCGTGCGAAACCAAGGCGTTCATGAAATCGGGTGCGAACTCCGCGAGCATCGCGCTCAGAAACACCGGGATCGCGAGCGCGGTCGACACCCAAAAGCGGCGCGTCATGTCGACCAGCTCCGGGTTCTCCTCTTCCGCGACGGCCACGGTGCGCGGTTCGAGCGCCATGCCGCAGATCGGACAACTGCCGGGCGCATCGCGCACGATCTCCGGATGCATCGGGCAGGTGTACTCGACTTTCGTCGCCGGCATCGACACTTCCGCCGGTTCGAGCGCCATGCCGCAATCCGGGCAAGCGCCTGGTTTTGGCTCGCGCACTTCCGGATGCATCGGGCAGGTGTAAGTGGCGCCTTCCCTCTTTGCAGAAACGTCCGGCGCCTTTGCGGACGCGCCGAGGTATCGATCCGGATTCGCGGTGAACTTGTGTTGGCAGTGGTCCGAACAAAAGTAATACGTCGCGCCGCCGTGCTCGGCTCGCGCCGCCGCGGCCGCCGGCTGCACTGTCATTCCGCAAACCGGATCCTTTACGGTCTTCCCCGGGACCTTCGAAATGAACCTGTCCGGTGCCTCCGAAAACTTGTGCTGACAGTGTGTCGAGCAGAAGTAGTAACGAACGCCCTCGTGCTCCGCTTGTCCGGCCGCTTTCATTGGATCCACGGACATCCCGCAGACGGGATCGGTGGCCGCCACTTTCTTTTCCATTGTCTAGCGCCTCGCGTGGTTGTTGTTAATGAGATGCATGGAAACTATTGCCGTTGCCAACGAAAACTGCGCGACGCCACGCCGGCAACTCCGTTAATTCGCAGCTCGACCGCGGCATCCCCGGCGAGCGGTTTGAATTGCAAGCTGCCCTTGCGGTGATGGCTGCCCGCGGGGTCGCCCTTCCATTTCAGCGCGGGGTGGGTGTTTCCGCGCGAATCGACCAATACCGAAAATTGCGCGGGGTCACCGGTGAGCGTCACCGAATGTGTGCTGAACGTCACCTCGAACTCCCACACGGCAGCGTCGGCGGCGAGCGTTCGCGGCGTGACTTTTACCTCGACGTTTCCTTCGCGGTTTGTTTGCGCGACGAGACTTGTTGCGGCGACCGCGGACGGCGATTGCCCGATACCGCCGAACGTCGCCATAAACGCGAACACCACGGACCAACCAACGAAACGCGATGCAGTCGTTTTCGATTTCATATCCCTTGCTCCATCTGTGCCATGTGACGGGTTGCCTGGAACAACTTGCGGCCGACGTAGACGGCACCGGCCGCGTTGAACGCCAGGCCGACCCAGAACAGCTCGGATTGGTACTGCGCCACCAGCGCCATGATGCCGGTGGCACCCAGGACGGGAAGAACGTTCGCCAGATAATGCGTGCAACAGGAAATCATCGCTGCCGTGGACGTGCCGCCGGACACGGCGACGATTTTCCCCGAACCGTCGCCATGCATCGTTACGTGCCGCAATCGTAGATACATCGCGATCTGAACGCCGAAGCCGGCCGCCAGCGCCACGACGAAGTACCAGTACTGCGCGAATTGATCGACCGTGAATTCCCAACCGGACACAAGCGTCAGGAGCACGAAGTACACCCCTAGCAACAACGCCCCGGCCATGGTGCCGTAGGATATTGGCCTTGCCCAAGTTGTTTTTGTCATTGCGGCGGCACCGCTTGGACTGATTTGTCGTGATACATTACTCGCTCTCCTCAATTTGTCGTCGAGCCGGCGCGTTCGCGTCGCGGCTGCGGCGGCACCGCACAGAAGCCTTGTGGCTCCACGCCGAGCGCCGCGTTGAACTTGCTCGACAAGTTTTGAAACGCGATCAGCCCGGTCAACTCAATGATCGCGTCATCGTCGAAATGACGGCGCAGTCGCGTGAAATGTTCGGCCGTGGCGCGGCGATCCGAATGCGTCACCGCCTCGGCATAGGCGAGCGCCGCCTTCTCGCGCTTGCTGAAAAGCAGGCTGGTTTCGAAGTCGGCAAGCGCCGCGAGCTTCCCTTGGTCGACGCCGCGCTTCAACACCGTCGCCGAATTGATGTCGACGCAGAACGCGCACCCGTTAATCTGCGACACCCGCACCGTGATCAGCGAGCGTAACGGCGCTTCGATCGGCGAAGACCGCCGATCGAGCGCACCGTACAGCGACGCCAGTGCGATAAACACCTTCGGGGATCGTCCCCACAGGCGCGCCGGTTCGAGCACGGCGCCGTACTTGCGGCGCTGATTCCAAAAGAACAAGTGCACGTACCACGGAAACCGGTGTTCTTTCGACGTTACGATGACTGGCATTTTTCGGTTCTCAACGTGGGGAGTAATGCATGACCGCCCGGAAGGACCTTGTACGCGCGTGCGCTACACGTAAGTCAAGCATTCAAGGTTGCCGTGGCGTCGAGAGAATTCGGTAACTGTTAACATAGTACTCTCCAAGAAAGCTCCGAGCGTTGAATGGCACGTCGGTTGCCGGGTCGACTTATTCGCGGTTACTGCTGCCGTAGCCGAACCCGCGCGCCGACGTGCGCCGTCGACGGCGGAGGGCTAGGTCAGAAGATGGGCGTAGCGCAGATAGAGCGGCACGCGTTGACCTGGCGGTGGCGTCGCTCGCGGTGTAATTCGTCCTCGGCTGTTCGGGATGCGCACGACGAGGCCAGGTGCACCCACCGGCGGAAACGCCGGTGTCGCGTTAACCAGCGGCGAAGAAACGGCATCGGGCGGAACAGCCGGCGTGTGATCGAGCGACGGACATAGATCGGCCGGCGAGGATTTTCCGTGGTCCTGCGCGTCGGTCGCGTGATGGCTTGCGTTGCTTGGCGCCTCGGCTCGCGCGGAACTCACGATGTCGCAGTAAGGACCCAGAAGAAGAACGAACGCCGCAACAGCGACGAACGCCAGCGCTCGTGCGAATCTGTTGTCTTGCATCCGGTTCACACTTAAGGTCATATGTGAACAATACCCGACGCGCGCCGCTATGTGTTGATGTAGATCAATACGCAAAAGGCTCGGGTTCCAACGCAGCGCCACAGTTCATGGAGCGGCATTAACGCCAGCCGAGACCGACAAATGTGTCGGGGAACGTCAACCGATACGGCCCAGCGCCGGGAATAACTCGAGAAGCCAATAAGAGAGTTTCGTGAGCTGACCGGTGGCGATCGCGATGCCTGCGAAGATAAGTATGATGCCGGTGGCAAGGTGCAGCGGTCGACTCCAACGTCGCAGGCGCGGCTGATGAACCAGGAAGCGTTCGAGAAACACCGCGGTCAACACGAAGGGTACGCCTAAACCGAGCGAGTAAACCGACAGCAAGACGATGCCGCCTTGGATCGAGGCGGTCGAGGCGCTGACGGTGAGAATGGCGCCGAGAATCGGGCCGATGCATGGCGTCCAGCCGAACGCGAACGCGAGCCCGAGTACATACGCCGCCACCGGCCCGCCGCGCAATTCGATCCGATGTACAAAACGCAGATCGAGATGCAGCCAGCGCGGGTTGATCAACCCGGTCATGAATAGTCCGAACACCACGACGATTATCCCGCCGATGAGATTCGCTTCCTGTTTGTACGTGAGCAGCAGCCGCCCGAGCGCCGTGGCGCTCGCGCCGAGCGCGATGAACACGGTCGAGAACCCGAGCACGAACAATGCCGCTTGCCCGAACAGGGTGAGCCGCGTGAAATGCGTCGGCGCGTCCAGCTCATCGAGCGAACGCCCGGCGATAAAGGAAATATAACCCGGCACCAGCGGCAGCACGCACGGCGAGACGAAGGAGATTAGACCGGCCAGGAAGGCGGTCAACAACCCGATGTTCGCGATTTCAGACATTGTTTAGGTCACTCTGGCATCCGTAGGAATGCATATTCGGATTCAGCCGCCGCGAGCCGCCGGCGGTAGCGTGATGCGCAAAGTTTTTTCGATCGGGATATAACAAACCGCCAGCGGTTCGTTGCATCCCTGGTACCTGACGTAGAGCATCAAGCTGCGCGCGGAAGAATTCGTTCTCTTCAGTTGAACCCGTACCCGCACCGGCCGATGGAAGACCTCGGTTTTCCCGAAGATCGGATCGTCCTTGATTTCGCCGCGAGGGATCGCAACGTTCGCGACCTCGATACCCGGCGGTTGTTGTACGCGAAATATGAACTTGTCGCGATACAGGAAATAACCTTCCGCGGGAGTGAACACCGCCACCAAGTTGTCGGCGTCCTTGGCGGAAATGGAAACGGTGAAAGCCCGGTCCGGCGGCAATAATTCGTCCGCGCCATCGACGCTCGCGGACGATTGCTTACGCAAGCCGCCGTCGGAAACGCCGTCCGCCGCGAGCAAAACCTTCGGCGACAGCGCGAAGCCGTTGCCGTGATTAGCGAAAGGAAAGCCGCGCTTGGCGGCCACGTCCTGCGCCGCGGACTCAGAGGCAGGAAGCAGGACGCCGAGAAGGCTCGCCATTACTGCCGCAAGAACATGTCGATTCACAAAGCGCTCCGAAAATGAAGATGGATTCCAGCGCGATCCAAGGACCGATCCCGGCGCGCGCCGGGATCGGCCATCTGAATCACTTCTTTTTCATCATTTCCATTTCCTTCATGTGCTTCGCGATTGCACCGGCGTCGGCCAATTGGCCGCCGACGATCTTTTCGCACGTCCCCTTCGGTACGGCAATCCAGGCGTTTTTGTCGCCGTCCACCTTGGACGTGCCGGCGCACGATGCCGTCGCCGTCCCGCAATCGTTCTTACCGGCTTTGGCAATCCCGGCGCAACGATCGATTCCGCCTTTTGCAGCGAAGGCGGAGCCGGCGCCCGCCGTCATTCCTAGAACGAGCAGGCTTGCGACCGCGGATTGTATGAGTAGCGTCGACTCTTTCATGATGTGCTCCTTTTCAGTTTCAAGTTAACGACAATAACGGGTCGGGTGACACGTCGCCAAGAACGGCTGCCATGCAGTGCGCCCATGGCACCGATTGGTTGAGATAAGAGCTAGGCCAACGGCTGCATGCATCTCGATGGGATCAACTCACGACAACGTTGCGCATCATGCCGGCGTCCTCGTGCTCGAGGTTGTGACAGTGGTACATGAACATGCCGGGCTCGGTCGGCACGAGGCCGACGCGCACACGCTCGCCGGGGAAGATCAGAAACATGTCCTTGTAGCCGGCGTCGACGATGCCCTCGCGCAGATCGCCCGCCGCCGCGCCGCCGCTGCGCTCGAGAATCCGGAAACGCACGCCGTGAATGTGCATGGGGTGCGGCATGGCCATTCCCGGCCCGTCGTTCGCGAACGTCCACACGGCGGCGCGGCCAAGAGGCAGCCGCTCCTCGTCGGCGACCGCCAGCATGTTGAAGCGGCGACCGTTCAGGAAGCCGCGCATATGGCGAAACGCAAGCTCCGTATATAACTCGGCGTCGGTTTTCTCCGGAAACGGTATGGGATCGGGCAGACGCACATCCGCGTCGCGAACGCGCGTCCCGGATGCGACGGTAAAGCGCGCCACTACAAGCTCCTCGCCTTGGTCCGCGCCCATCATGCCCCGCATCATCCCACCCATCATGCCGCCGCCCATCATTCCACCTCCACCCATCATTCCTCCGCCGCCGTTACCCATCATGCCGCCCATCATGGTATCCATGGATAGCGACGAGAACGCCCGGCTCATCAGCGCAATCTCCGTTTTCGAGCGCCGCGCGCCGAAGTCCTCGATCAGTTCGAGACGTTGGAACGGCGCGACCACCACGTACGGCCGGGTCTGAATGCCCTCGGCGGAGGAAAAAAGACCGTTATCGGTGGCAATGACTCGCATCGGCCGGCCGTCCGACCAGGCGAGCTTGTAAATGCGCGCGTTCGAGACATTGGCCAGCCGCAACCGGTAAGTGCGCGGCACCACCGTGAAGGCGGCGTCGGGTCTGCCATTGACCAACGCCGTGTCGCCGAGCACGCCGTTCATGTCGTCCATCATCATGCGTTTGAAGCTGAACTGATTGTCGCGCCCGACCCGCCGGTCCTGGATCACGAGCGCAAGCTCGCGCTCGCCGGCCGGCAGTCCGCCCACGGTTTCCTCCGAGTCGCGCACGATGAGCAGCCCGGCCAAGCCGTAGTACACTTGCGCGCCGGTGAGTCCGTGCGGATGGGGATGATAAAGATAAGTCCCCGCCGGATTTTGCACCGTAAATTCGTATAGGTAATCACCGCCGGGTCCGACGGCGTGACGCGGATGTCCGTCGGCGACGTCGGGGACGATCATGCCGTGCCAGTGGACGATGCTCGGACCGAAGGCGCGATTTCGGAACTGAATGCGCACGCGCTCGCCGCGGCGCAATTCAATCGTCGGTCCAAGGTAACCCGGTGCGGGTTTAACGGCGTCGGTGCGGCCACGCAACACCTCACCCATGAAACGCAGCACTCGCGTCCTGGGTCCCGGCCGGAGTTGCACGTCGTCGGGCGCGGCGGTGAGCCTCAGCACCAAATCGGGTTCACGCCCGGCAAACGCGCGCCGCAGCGGCAACGGTGCCGCAAGGATTCCCACCCCGGCGGTTAGCACCCTTAACGCGGTTCGGCGTGTCAACATGTCTGAAGCTCCTTACTCATCACGAATAGGCGTAAGCGCGAAAGAGCACCGCATATCATTTTGACGGCGGGTTCCAATGCGCCCGAATGAGTTCGATCACGTCCGGCGCATCCCACTCCGCCGGCCCCAAGGCGCGCCCAACCTCGCGGCCCGCGCGATCGACGAGCAACGTCGCCGGTATGCCGAGAATATTGAGGCGCGCAGTCGCATCGGCCGTCGGGTCGTTGTAAATCCGCAGATGCTTGATGCCGACCTCTTGATAGAACTTGCGCACGGCGGCGATTCCGTCCTGATCGATCGAGAGCGCGACGACCTCGAAGTCCGGACCGCCGAGCTTCGCCTGCAATCGGTCGAGCGTCGGCATCTCCTTGCGGCACGGCACGCACCACGTGGCCCAAACGTTTAGCAGCACCACGCGGCCGCGGAATTGCTCGAGCGTGACCTCACGGCCATTCTCGTCGGCAAAGACGACGGCCGGCAGCGTGCGCGGCGTGTCCCATCGAATGAAGTCCCGGCCACCGACCTTGATCGTGGCATCGGCGCCGGCGCCCTCGCCTTCTGATTGCCCGGTCGCATAGCGGTACGCGACCACCGCCACCGCGACCGCCGCGATCAAGCCGAGCGCGACAGCGGCAGCGCGGCGGATGAAAGTCGCCGTTCGAAGACTCATTGGCGCAACTTCTCCAGCAACGGGAGCAATGTTTCGTTTACGTCTTTATCGCTGAGCGGCCCGATGAACTTGTACGCGATGCGGCTGTCGCGGTCGATGACGAAGGTTTCCGGCACGCCGTAGACGCCCCAGTCGATCCCGACGCGCCCGTCGCGGTCGGCGCCGGTGCGGGTATAGGGATCGCCGTGGCGCGCGAGCCAGGCGGCGGCGTCATCGGGCGCGTCCTTGTAGTTGAGCCCATGGATGGGCACGACGTTGTCGCGCTTGAGACGCATGAATAACGGGTGCTCGTCCAAGCACGCCGCACACCAGGAAGCAAAGACGTTTACCAATGACACCTCGCCCGTGAGGTTTTCGCTCGACAGGCCGAGCGTGCGGCCTTGCACGGGCGGCAACTCGAACGTTGGCACCGGTCTGCCGATTAGCGGCGAGGGAATGCGCTTCGGATCGAGACCGAGACCGTAGGCAAGGAGAATCCCGATTGCGCCAAACACGACCAGTGCGACGACGTAGCCGCGCCACGCGCGGCTGTGTGTCGCGGGTAGCAAATGATCCGGCACCAAGGGTTGCACCGGTTTGTTCATTCGCAGCGCTTTTTGACGAACTTCCCGATCTCATCGGGACTCGCGAACACAATCGAGGCGCGGTCGCCCTGCATGCCGCCGCGTAAGATCACGGGCTTGCCGGCCGGCGGGCCGTCGGGCGTGCCGTTCGTTTTGAAGCGCAGATTGACTTCCCAGAACGGGAACGTCTTGCCGGTGGCGAGCGTGACAAAGTAGCTGTCCTTGCAGTAGCGAATCGCCGTCACGCGCGCTTGCGGTTCGACGGCGCGCAAGCTCTCCAGCCGCGGCGACGCCATCATGGCGCCCATGCCACCGCCCGCGGACTCCGCCGCCGGCTTCGGATTCTTGAGGAATGCGATGAGATCCGCGCGTTGCCCGGCGTCGCGCAGGCCGCGAAACGTCATCAAGTTGCCGGGGATGAACTTCTGCGGGTCGGCGATCCACGCATCGAGCGACTTCTCGTCCCAGATCACGTCGGTTTTGCGCAACGCTTCCGAGTAGCGGGCAAATCCATCGGTCGTTCCCGCTCGGCGGCCAACCATGCCAGCCAGACTCGGTCCGGTGAGGTGTTCGCCGACTCGCAGCGAATGACAGGCGATGCACGTGCCGAAAACTTTTGCCCCACGCGCGGCATCGCCCGCGCCGAACGCGGGCGCCACCAGAAACAGTGCCACTACCAAGGTGAGAATCTGTTTGTTGCACATCATGTCGGCTTCTCCGTGGTTTCCGTCTTCGATTGATCGCACGCGCCGCCGGTCTGGTGGTTCATGCACAAGCCGAGCGCGCACATCGCCGCGCACGGCAGGAGCGAAAGTAAAATCGGCAACGCCCCGATCGCCGCCAGCCATTCCCTGCCCAGGGCGACGCCGGCCAGAATTGCAATGCCCGCGAGCCACCACCCACGCCGGCGTCCGTTTATCCAGGGCCGCCCGGCGGGTACTACAGCCGTTTCCGTCTCCGCGTTCATTTGATCCTCCGCGTGATGGTGACGCCGATGCGTCAGCGCGACTCGTACACTTTCGGCTCGGGCGAGTTGCTGAGGTAGTACACGTCCAGCGGACCCCGTTTCACTCCGGTCATTCCCGGCGATCCGGCCGGCATGCCCGGCACCGACACGCCACGAATGATCGGGTGCTCCTTAAGCACGCGGTTGATGGTCTCCACCGGAACGTGGCCCTCGAACACATACCCGCTGATCAACGTTGTGTGACAGGCTTCGAGCGGCTGCGGCACTTTGTTTGTCTTCTTGATCGCGGTCATGTCGCGCGTGGGAATGACCTCGACTTGGTATCCGTGCGACTCCAAATATTTCGTGTACTCCCCGCAGCAGCCGCAGCTCGGATTCTTGTAGAGCTTTGCCGGAATGCCGCCGGCGAACGCGGGCAGCGACAGGCCCAGCGCGAAAATCAGGATGGTTGTTCTCAGCCGGTTCATCGTTTCGTTACCTCATCGAGTTGAGTGAATGTGAGTCGTTTTACGTTTACTGGTGTTGCAATGCGATCGCGGGTGCGCCCCACGCCGCGTGCCGGCGTTTCACAACTGCCCGGCGCGGCGATCTTGCGGCTCATCAGCGACACCGATACCAGAAGCAGCGCGGCACCGAGAATTCCGAACTCCTCGCCTTGCCACGGCAGCAGAGCGACGGCACTCGCGGCGCCGAACGAGGACAGCACCGTGGTGAAAACGAGCGAGCCACAGGCGGCGCAGCCGATACCGAGTGCGCCGGTTGCCATACCGCCCGAGCCGATGACAAGGTTCTGCCCGGCGGCGACAACACGTTTTTGCGTGAGCAAGTACGCGATCATGGCCGTGTTGATACCGAAGAGCACGGCGATCGCGACGGTGTATCCCGCCGACAGCAGATCAAAATTGGTGGCAATGCCGCCGAGTAGGCTCAGAGCGAATCGGAGTTTGGCAATGAGCGCCACGTCCGGCGTGCCGAACACCTCGCCTATCAGAGCGAAGTTCGGAAACCACACCGCGAACAAAAACGCCGCCAGCGCCAGCGCGCTCGCCAGTACGATGTACCCGGCGCGGGTAAACACCCGGGCGAATGCGGTGTACAGGTCGCTGACGTAGCTGCGCACGATCTACTTCTCCTGTAGCGCCAATTCGGTGAGCTGCTTGATCGCCGCCTGCGGCTGCGCGCCCGAGAGCACGTAGGTTTTGCCGCCCTTCGACACGATCACGCTCCACGGCGTGCCGTTCGCGCCGGAAGTTTGGGCGTCGCGGATGTCCTTGTCGATGCGCTGGTCGTGCCTGCCGCTGGCGACGCACGAGGCGAACTGCTTCTCGTCAAGCCCAATTTCTCGGGCGATCTGCGGCAGCACGGTGTCGACGTCGGTGCGATTGTTCGACGGCGTCAACTCGAAAAACCGATCGGCGAACTTCCAGAAGGCATCGTGGCCGCCGAGCTCGCCGGCGCATTCGGCGGCGACCGCTTCCTTGCGCGCCTTGACCGGATGAAGCTGCTCGATCGGGAAGTGGCGATACACCCACTTCACTTGGCCCTTGGACGCGTCGACGACTTGCTTGACGCTGTCGTGAAAGCGCTTGCAGAACGGGCACTCGAAGTCGGAGTACTCGATGAGCGTCACCGGGGCGGTGGGATTCCCGTAAATATGATCGCTTTTGTTCGGTCGCGGTAGGTTGCGCGCGAGTTGGTTCGGCCGCTCCTGTTCCGCGCGCCGCTGCTTCTCGATGAAGGCGACGATGCCTTTTTCCACACGCGCTTCGAATTCCTTGTCCGGCAAGGCGCTCTTCCCCGCCAGCCGTTCATCGATGAGTTTCTTCAACCGGGCTTCGCTTATTCCCTTGCCGGCGGATTCCATCGCCGGCAGGCGCTCCTCGATCAGTCGCACCACGCGCGCTTCAGTGAGTGCGGGCACGGCCGCCGAGCCGTCTTGTTTCGCCAGCTGCTGCTCGATCAACCGCATGACGCGCGCCTCATCGGGTGGATATGACATGCGCATCACCATGATGAGCGCGGCGGCCGCCACGACGACCGCGGCGACCACGACCGTGATGGCCAACTTATTCTGGGTTTCCGGTTTCATAATGTCAGTACCTCGTTGGACAATCCTCTTCTGCTAATGCGCCGCGGGTGCGAACGATTGCCGTTGACTCTCTTCCCGTTGGAACTGCCGCTGTTCGGGCGTCCACAGCGTCTTGAGATAGGCGATAACAAAGCGAACTTCTTGCGGCGCGATCGTTCCGGTAAAGGCCGGCATGGTCACGCGCTCGGTCTTGTTGAACGGGTCGCGCCAGCCATGCAGGATCATGCGAGAGAGCATTGCGTCCGAATGCCGCCAGGCGTGCCCTTGCGCATCGTGCGGCGGCGGTGGAAGTTCGCCGCGCGCGTCGCGCTCGCGCCACGCGGGCGCCCCTTCGCCGTTCGCGCCGTGGCAGGACGCGCAATACGTTTGATAGATGGCGCGCCCGGATGCGGCCTGCTCGGAGTTTGGCGCAACCGGCGTATCGTTACCGGCATGCGCCGGTGCCACGCCGGCCGCCAGTACGATGCAGGCTACTGATACAAGACTACGCATCGACCCGCTCCCAGGATTTCGCTTGGTCGTTACTGCGATACAACCCGCCGTCGGCGGTGCCGAGGAACACCGTGCCGGTCGGCGATACCGCCAGCGCGGTAATGCGAGAAGCGGGTGCGCTCAGCAGCGTCCACTCCTCTCCGCCATCGGTGCTGAGCAACAGTCCCTTGGCCGTCGCCGCATAGACATGCTTCGGCTCGCGCGGATCGTAGGCGACAGTGGTCACCGCCGCGACCAGCCCGCCCGCGTCCTGCCAGAGACAAAAACAATCCATCGAGCGACTGACGCCTTTCGGCGTTGCGGCAAACAGCCAGCCGGTCTGCATGCTCCCCGGCATGTTCGAATGGATGAACTGTCCGATGGGACCGCGCGGTCCGTTGTCGATCCACTTCCAGCGCGCGCCCGCGTCTTCGCTGCGGAAGACGCCCTTGCCCGGGACATAGGTATAGAGCGTATCGGGTTGATCCGCATGCGCGGCGAGTGCGGCGACGTCGAGGCTCGGCAGCCCGTTGTTGCGCGCCACCCAGCTCCGGCCGCCATCGGCGCTGTGCCACACGCCGAACCCGGGACCGGCCAGATACAGCACGCCCTGGCGCTTGGCCGGCGCCGCGAGCGTGGCGATAGCGCCGTCTCGAATCTCGGCGGGCAGCGCGACGCGCGTCCACCGTCGGCCGGCGTCATCGCCGCGATAAAGTGCATTCGCCCGCGCGATAAAAACGGTGTCAACGTCGCCGCCGGAAGCGAGCGCGACGATCGGTTCCGCCGCGCGCGCCGCGACATTTGCCAGCAGGCTCGCGGCGGCAATAACGATCCAGAAAGTACTGACTTTATATCGCGACGCGGCGGTCATGATCCACGCCTCGCCGAGTCCATGCCGTGATCGTCCTTGACCAGCGCGCTGACGTACGTCACCAAGTGCACCGGCTCGAACTTCAATCCGTGAAAACGCGCCCGCAGTTGCCCGGTCTGGTCGATGACGTGGGTGACCACCCCGTGCATCTGCACACCGGCGCCGGCGACGGTGAACTTAAGCCCGTAGGTTTCAGCCACGCGCTGCGTCGTGTCCGCCCGCGCGGCATCGGCACGATACAGGAACCGCCAGTTGCGCGTATCGAGACGGTAGGTCTTGGCATAGGTGGCCATGATCTTGCGTGTGGCTTTCGCGTCTTCGGTATCGGTCGCGATCGTGATGAATCGCACTTGTTCGCTCATGTGAGCGGCGTTAACCATGGACTGCAAGCGGGCAATTAGGTTCATGTGCAGCGGACAGACGTCGGTGCAGCGCGCGTAGATGAAATTCAGCACGACGACTTTCCCCCTGAGATCGCCGAGGCTGGCCGGCTTGCCGGCGAGATCGATCAGGCGAAATTCCGGTGCCGGCATGTCGACGAACTGCGCGTAGTGCTCGTCGCGATGTAGATCGGACTCCACGTCCTTCAGCGAATGTGCCGCGAGCGGCGGCGCCGACACTGCCAGCGCAAGGCCGACGACGAGGAGCAACCGCGACCGCGCTACCTCAATGGGCGCGCGACGCATGTAAGGAAATGCGACAACCACAGGGAACCTCCGTTTTGACAGATCGAAAGAAACGTCAAACCGGGGGTTTCAAATACGCAGGCGATAGAACTCGAGGATGGGGGGATAGCCGGGAAGCCGCGGGAAGGTACGCGCGCGCCATGACGCCATTGCCGCGAGCGGGATGGCGGCCGCCGCGAAGAAAAACACCGCGACCCACAACGGCGCGAATAATATCGTCAGCAGCGTTTGATCGGGCGCCGCATGGTTGCTGTCGGTGTACGTGCAGTTCTCATGGCCGCAGGGCTGACTTGCGGACATCGGCGACGCGGGCGCTTGCGCCACGGCGGCCGACGCGTCGGATACGTCGAGCGGCCATGGACATGCGTAGCGAACCATCGCCAACGACACTATCGCGAGTGCGGCGATGGTGACGATGTAACGCCGGCGTGCCCGCAGCCAATTCAAGAGAAAATCTCGCGTCCAGCGCTCATGTCGTGAATTGTAGCCGCCAATCCCTGCGAGCGACAAGCAACGGCTTTGCGGCTCGCGGTCATGCTCTTATCTTGCCGCCCGCGCGCGACCCGCGTTTGTTCCATGGGATTGCGAGCCGTTTATCCGTCGAATAATGGGGCATCCACCCTTGAGCCCGGCACACAGATCGATCAGCAGCTTGAGTTCGCGGCGCAGTTGCGTCAGATCCTTGAGGCGGCTTTCAATTTCGGCGAGTTTCCTTGCCGCCAGGGCGCGCACGTTTTGCCGTGCGCGTTGCGGCGCGACGCGCATTTGCAACAGCATTCCGATTTCCGTGAGCGAGAAATCCATCTTTTGCGCGCGCTGAATGAAACGCAACCGCGACAGGTCGTTGTCATCGTAAACGCGCACGCCGGAGCCGGCGCGGGACACTCGCGGCAACAGGCCGATTTTCTCGTAGTAGCGTAGCGTGTCCGCGCTCAATCCGAGTGCGGCGGTCACCTGGCCGATGCGGTATGCGCTCATCCGTGCTTCGGTTTCATGACGTCGATCCGCGCGTCATTGCGGCCCGACCATCGGCGCGTAGTAGTCGCTAATGAGATACATCCCGCTCGCGATAAGTAACAGCGCGCCGGCGATTTCGAACGTCTTTTGCCAGCGCGTCAACACCTTGAACGACTCAAGCCAGCCGACGCTCGCGGCGCCAAGTGCGATCGGCACCGCGCGTCCCAGGCCGAAGGCGAGCAGCAGCGCGAAGCCGAACGGTACGGACGCGATGCCGGCCGCCACGGTCAGCATGATGAGCAGCGCCGGCGTGCAGAACGGGCAGATCGCGATCGAGAACGGAATCGCCAGAAGGAACGCGCCCCAAGCGCCGGACACGACTTGCCCGCGCAGCGCGAACCACGGTAGCCGAATCTTGATCCACCCCGGCCACAGGAGTCCGAGAAAAATCAGAATCGGACCGAGCACGAGGTCCCAGCCGCGGCCCATGACGTTCGTCACCCAGTCGCCCCCGAGCGCCGCGGCGACGCCGAGCACGACGTGTGTCACGAGCAGTCCGAGGATGAACGCACCGCCGAGCCAAACCGCGCGCCGCGGTTCGCGCGCCTTGGTGACATAGGCGAGCGTGACCGGGATCGAGGCGATCGCGACGGTGTTGAAGCTGAAGACGAAACCGGCAAGAAAGCCGACGCCGATCGCCGCGAGGCTCGGTTGGCTCAATGCTTGGCGCAGTGTTTCAAGGTCCATAGTTTACGTTAATCGGACGATTCGAGGATTTCTTCGAGCACGCGGCGTAGTTTCTTCGCCGATGGCAGCGCCCGAAACCGAAGCTCGCCGTTGATCGCGATCGCCGGGGTCGACAGCACGCCCAGGCGCACGGCGTAATCGAGTTCGTCGACGACGTTGATCTCGCGCCATACGACGCGATCGTGGCCGAGCTGCGCGACGATCGTCTGCAATTCCTCGCGTGCGGCTTGGCAGCGGCTGCATCCGGGCGATGAGAACACTTCGACGTTAATACGCATGGAAGTCATTCGTTAGACGGCTAATCCTATTGTTGTTCACCGATGCCCGCCGGGCCAGGTGAGCAGCGGCATGTTGACGACCACGCCCGGCTGCTCGATGGTTACCTCGCCCTTGGCCTTGGCCGCCTCAATGGTGGCGGCGGTCTTGAGCAGGCGTGCAGTGCCCGGGTTTTTCCAGGTTACCAGATTGATTCGCCGCAACGGACTGTAGCCCGCCGTGCCGGGCGGACGATCGAATACGTCCCTTTGGAACTTGAGCGGTCCGTCGCCCTGGATGCCGTTGGTAAAGACATAAACGTTTGCGAGCAATTCCACCGGCGCCCGCGCGAGCGCCGGTACCAACAGTACCGGCGAACCCTTCATCTCGGTGAGCAGCGCCACGATCTTGGTATCGGAGGCTTCGGTGTGGATAAAGCGGATGTGCTCGCCCTCGAGGTAGCCGTCCACCGGCGGCACCACGCTGCCGGTCAGGAACCGGGTCGCGATGACGAACACGCCGATCATTACCGATGCCAGTATCAACACGATCAGATTGCGTTTCATGTCGGTATCCTCAAGTAAGCCGCTTTCGAAACGGCAAGCCGCTTACTCGACTTCATAGTCCCGTGCCTGTATCGCCGCGCGAATCGTGGCCGGATCGATCCGGTCGGTGCGATACGCCACCGACACCCGCCGGCGCGGCACGTCCCCGCTGAAGCGCTCGACGCCGTCCAGAGCACGCACCGCGTCGCCGATGGTCGTGACGCACTGCTTACAATGCATATTGGCGATGTTGAACGTCGCCTCGGCGCGCGGTCCGTGTCGCCGCGGCAACAACCGCCCGCCGAAGGAATTTGCGAGTACCGTGCTGACGCTCGCGGCCATCGCGATCATGGCCCACACCGGATGCACGGCGCCGGTCGCGGCGAGCGGCACGCCGATGCCGTTGAAGGCGAAGGCAGCCGCGAGGTTCTGCACCGTCTTGCGATACGACGCCCTGCCGATGTGGTACGCATCGACTACGCCGCGTAGGCGCGTCCCGATCAACACCACGTCCGCCGCTTCGATGGCGATATCGGTGCCGGCGCCGATGGCGATGCCGACGTCGGCTTGCATCAGCGCCGGCGCGTCGTTGATGCCGTCGCCGACCATGGCGACGCGCGTGCCGTCGCGTTGCAGCGCGCGCACGGTTTCGGCTTTTTGCCCGGGCAGTACGTCAGCGTGGTAGTCGTCGATGCCGAGCTTGGCCGCGATCGTTCGTGCGGTGCGCGCGTGATCGCCGGTCAACATCACCGGTTGGAGTCCCGCCGCGCGCAGCCGCGCAATGGTTTCCTCGGCGTCGGGCTTGAGCGGGTCGGCGATGGCGATCAGTGCGGCGAGCGTGTCGTCTACGGCGACGCCGATAACGGTATTACCGGTCGCTTGCAGCGCGGCCACGGTTGTGTGCGCGTGAGAGAGATCGACGCCCTCGGTTTCGATGAAGCGTGGATTGCCGACGAGGCACAACCGACCGCCGATGCGTGCACGTACGCCGCGTCCGGTTTCGGATTGAAACGCATCGGCCTTGAGTAAGGTCAATCCGCGCGCCGCGGCCTCCGCCACGACCGCGCGCGCGAGCGGATGTTCCGAGGCGCTTTCGATCGAAGCGGCGAGACGCAAGAGGTCGTCCTCGCCGCGGCCATCGAGCACGACGATCCGCACCACCGCGGGTTTGCCTTGCGTGAGCGTGCCGGTCTTGTCGAGCACGATCGTGCGCACATCCTTGAGCGCCTGAAACGCCTCGGCCGATCGCATCAAGATGCCGCGTTCGGCCGCCAGCCCGCCACCGCGGATCATGGCGAGCGGCGTCGCCATGCCGAGCGCGCACGGGTAACCCATCACCAGCACCGCGAGTGCGGCGAACAGCGCGCGCGTCCAGTCCGGCGCGCCGACAAGCAGCCAAGTACCAAGCGACCAAAAGAGAAACGCGGCGGCGGCAATCGACAGCACCGCCGGCACGTACACTTGCAGAATACGATCCACCAGAATCAGGATCGAGGGCTTGAGCGCGCGCGCCTCTTCGACCTGGCGCACGACCTGGCTCAGAAAACTTTCCTCGCCGACTTTCGTGACGCGTATCAGCAGCGTGCCCACCTGGTTGATCGAGCCGCCGATCACGTCGTCGCCCGGCTGCTTTTCCACCGGAATCGCTTCGCCCGTCACCAGGCTTTCGTTGACGGCCGAGCCGCCGTCGATCACCGCGCCATCCACCGGTATCGACTCGCCCGGTCGCACGCGCACGCGATCCCCAACGCGAACCTGGGCGAGCGGCACGTCTTCCTCGCGACCGTCATCGCGCACGACATGCGCGACCGGTGGCACCAGCGCCAGGAGCTTACGCACCGCCTGCGAGGCGCGCGTGCGCACCAGCAACGAGACGTAGCCGGACAGAATATGGTAGGTCGTGACGAAGACGGTCACGCCGAAAAAGTCCGGCAGCGGAAAACTCGCGAACGCGTAGCCGAGAAAGCCGCCGATCAAGCCGGCGAACGCACCGAACTCGAGCAGCACGTGTTGATTCAAGATGCCGCGGCGCAAGCTGGCCCACGCCATTTCGAGAATGTGCCAGCCGGGTCCAAACATGACCGAGAGCGCGAGGATCGGCATCAACCAGTACATCGCCGCCATCCCTCGGGGCGGCATCCATTCCAACCACATGAGCGACATCGCGCCCAAGCTGACCAGCGTATGCGCACCGGCGAGCAACAGATTGGCGCGCGCTTCCTCCAGTTCCGCCGCTTCTTGCTCGAACGCCCGCAACCGATCCGGGTCGCGCAGTGTGTAGCCGAGATCGCGCAAGGTGCGCTCGATCTCGCGCGATGTCACCCGCGCCGGATTGAATTCGACCAGCGCTTCTTCGTGCGCGAGGTTGACATTCACGCGCTGCACCCCGGCCAAACGCCCAAGCGCCTTGGAGATGCTTGCCACGCAGAACGAGCAAGCCATGCCGCCGATCTTGTATTGGCGCTTGACCGTCGGTGTCGCGGCGTCGCTGGTTTGTGCAAACGCTTTGTGGGCGGTATCTAAACCGCGATGGATACTCATCGGTACCGGGTTCTGTGGCAGAACATCCAAAGCCTAAGACTTGGAGTTCACTCCAGGTCAAGGCCTTGTGCGTATATAAGGGAAGGTCTGATTACTGAGCAGACAGCTAAATAGGGCATACCTTCAGTTCCCCTCTCCCTCCGGGAGAGGGGTTAGGGGTGAGGGAAACCGCGGCAAAAATCTCCCTCATCCATCCTGTCCTTCTCCCGGAGGGAGAAGGGTTAATGGAATGGACGCCCCCCTCCTATCAACGGCATCAAGGTGCCAAAGTGGAAGTGTCTTTCCAACCACTTAACGAAAGGGGACATCCGCTATGAAGCTTACCGCCATAGGCATTGATCTCGCAAAGAACGTGTTTCAGGTCCACGGCATCAACGAACAGGGTAAGGCGGTGTTGCGCAAACAACTGAAGCGTGCCGAGGTGTTGACCTTCTTTGCCAACCTCGAACCCTGTCGGGTCGGCATGGAAGCCTGTGGCAGTGCGCACCATTGGGCGAGGAAGTTTGCCGCCTTGGGGCACGATGTCAGATTGATCGCCCCCCAATTCGTCAAACCCTACGTCAAAAGTAACAAGAACGATGCCGCCGATGCCGAGGCCATCTGCGAGGCGCTCACCCGCCCGAGCATGCGCTTCGTCCCGGTGAAAACCCCGGATGCCCAGGCGCTCCTCGCCCTGCATCGCGCACGCGCCGGGTTCGTGAAGGCGCGCACCGCGCAGGCCAACCAGATTCGCGGGTTGGCGGCGGAATTCGGCATCGTGATTCCCCAAGGCATCGCCAAGCTTCGTGAACGACTCCCGCGAATTCTCGATGATGCCGACAGCGCGCTGCCCGCACGCATGCGGGAATTGCTCGAGCGCCTGCGCCAGCACCTGCAAGCGCTCGATGCGCAGGTCCGCGCCCTGGAAGCCGAGGTTGTGGCCTGGCACCGGCAAAGCGAAAAAAGCCGCCGACTTGCCGCCATCCCCGGCATCGGTCCGCTCACGGCGAGCGCGCTCGTGGCCTCGATCGGCGATGCCCAAAACTTCGACAACGCCCGGCAACTCGCCGCGTGGCTCGGGCTCGTGCCGCGGCAGCATTCGAGCGGCGGCAAACCGATGTTGCTCGGTATCAGCAAACGCGGCGATGCGTACCTGCGCACGCTCTTGATCCACGGGGCCCGCGCGGTGCTCAACGTGGCCACGAAGAAGCTCGACCCCGGTAACGGCTGGCTCACGCAGTTGGCGAGGCGACGACACAAGAATATCGCGGCCGTGGCGCTTGCCAACGAGAACGCGCGAATCGTCTGGGCCCTGCTCAAACACGATCGCGCCTATTCGGCCACGTATGTCGCCGTGAAAGCGGTGGCCTGATCAAGATCACATCGACTAATCGAACGGCAAAACTTCACCCGAGTTGCACAGGCAATCCACAACCGTGATGGCACAACAGGTCAGACCAGGACCGGCAAAGCCCGCTCACCCCAATGCGCGAAAGCGCGATAGGTTGATAGAGGAGCCGGCCAGCAGATTCCATCAGGGCCCGTGGCACATCGCCACACCAAAGGCCGGATGTATGGCTGCAACCTTTACCTGCTTTGTCATGGCCGAAGGATTGCTTGGCAAACAGGGGGGCGTCCATGTATGGGATGAGGGAGCGGCTTTCTCATTTGTTACGGTCTCTGCGTGTCTCAGGTTCGACGCCGATCAACGCGGCCGATTGTGTCGGTGGTTTTTGGTCAGGTTGTCGATCAGCGGGCAGCGGACGGTGCCACGGCGGGTTTCGCATTGGCGCACAAGGCCGGCCAGCGTCTTTTCGATATTTTCCAAGTCGCGCAGTCTTGCGCGCACGATCGTGAGCTTGTGCGCGGCGATATCGCGCGCCTGCGTGCAGTGCGTACCGTCATCGAGTTTCACGAGATCGGCGATCTCCTCGAGCGTAAAGCCAAGCGCCTGCGCGGTCTTGATAAACTTAAGCCGGGTTAGTTCGTCGTCGCCGTAGCGGCGCGTGCCGCCCGGCGCCCGCTTCGGCACCGGCATCAGCTTGATGCGTTGGTAGTAACGCACGGTCTCGACGTGCACCTCCGCGGCGGCGGCCAGCCGTCCGATCGTGAACCCCACTGTCGTCGTGGTCATCGGCTTGACTCCGCACTCAAGTACGGACCTAAGCTTAGGGCATCGTCAAACGTCGTTAAAGGAGACGGCATGTCCCAAGACAGAATCGGCACCGGCACCCTGGCCGCCGGCGGACTCGCGGCGGTCCTGGCATCGGCCTGCTGCCTCGGGCCATTGGTGCTTCTGTCGCTCGGTCTCGGCGGTGCCTGGATCGTTAACCTGACCGCGCTCGAACCGTTCCGACCGTGGTTTCTCGGCGCGGCGATCGTTGCCCTATTCTTCGCTTATCGACGCATCTTCCGCCCCGTCGCCGATTGCAAGCCCGGCGAGATCTGCGCCGTTCCGGCGACGCGCCGTGTTTACAAGATCACCTTCTGGATAGTGGCGGCGCTGGTCGTCGTGGGGTTCGGCTTCCCCTACATGGCACCGCTCTTTTATTGAAGGAACCTCTACTAATTCAAAACCATTGCATCCGCAGATGCACGCAGATAGGAAATAGAGATGAACGCGAATTCAAAACGGGTTTATGGCCAACGAGTTATCTGCGTTTATCCGGTTTCCAATCCGCGTTTATCTGCGGAAAGAGGTTGTCTTAGGTAATTTTTATAGGTTCCCCGAATATTATCGTAGGAGATTTGCCAATGAAGAAACTCGCAACCTTTGCATTCGCCGCGGTGCTCGTGGCGCTCGCCGGCACGGCCGCCGCCCCGACCAACACCGTGACGCTCGCGGTGAGGAACATGACTTGTCCGGTCTGCCCGATCACGGTGAAGAAGGCGTTGAACCGCGTGCCCGGCGTGTCCCGGACCGACGTGAGCTACGAGCGCAAGGAAGCGGTCGTGACCTACGACGACGCCAAAACCAACGTCGACGCGCTGATCAAGGCAACGACCAACGCGGGTTATCCGTCGACGGTGAAATGAAAATCGCGCTACACCCGGGGTCGTCTTGCAACGGCTCCGCA
>DASWLD010000098.1:0-10751 GCA_036396275.1 Burkholderiales bacterium | reverse complement strand
AATCTGCCGACCGCCGACAAGACGTCGATGAATTTCGGCTCGACCCACGTCAAGGCGTGGCGCGATATCTGGGGCGCCGGACAGGGCGTGGGGAATATTCACGACGCACCCTCGGCCGCGGAAGTGGTCGCGCGGCTTGGGCGCGAGTATCAAGCGGCGTTTGATGCGTTGTCGTCCAATCGCACCACCTACATCTGAGGAACCGCGCATGAGCGAACACATTCGTATTGAAAAACCGGCGGCCGGCGTGCTCGGCATCGTGCTCGATCGCGCGGAGAGCAAGAACGCCATCACTCTCGCGATGTATCGGGGCATGATCGACGCGCTCCGCGCCGGCGATGCCGATCGCGACGTGCGCGTGTTGCTCGTGAGCGGCGCCGGCGGAAACTTCACGAGCGGAAGCGACATCGCCGATTTTCAGAAGGCGCAGCTCGAATTCCCGACGCCGGCCATACAGTTCTTGCAGGCGCTGTCGCGGCTTCGCAAACCGATCGTGGGCGCGGTGGAAGGGCATGCGGTCGGGATTGGGACCACGATGTTGCTGCATTGCGACATGGTGTACGCGGCCGCGACCGCGCGATTCCGCCTGCCGTTCGTGAATCTGGCGCTTTGTCCGGAAGGCGCATCGACGTACTTGCTGCCGAAAATCGCCGGCTACAAAAAGGCGGCGCAGTTGCTGATGTTGGGCGACGAATTCGATGCCGACACGGCGGTCGACGCCGGCATCGCGACGGCGGCAACGCCCGGCGGCCAGGCGCTCGCGGCCGCGACCGAATGCGCGCGCGCACTCGCCGCCAAGGCGCCGCGTGCGCTGCAGCTCACCAAGTCGCTGCTGCGCCGAGGCGATGCCGATGCGGTTGCCAGCGCGATTTTGGTCGAGGCCGACCACTTCAGTCGGTGCCGAACCAGCGATGAAGCGCGCGAAGCATTCGCCGCTTTCTTCGAGAAGCGCACCCCCGACTTCAGCCGAGCGGGATAACTCTTTAACTCTTGCGGACCTTTCTCATGACGCACAAGCTCGAAACCCAATCCGGCCTTCGCGCGACGACGCGGGGGCCGATCGCGGCGGCCGCGCGGCCGCTCAAGATGAAAGAAGATCGGCACTTCGTCTCCGCGCTCGCGCGCGGTCTGAAAGTCCTCACCTGCTTTCGCTCCGGCGACGAGCTGCTCGGTAATCACGAACTGGCGCGGCGCTCCGGTCTGCCGAAGTCGACGATATCGCGCCTCACGTACACGCTGACCAAGCTCGGCTACCTGTACTTCGCGCAAGAAACGGTGAAATACCGTCTCGGCACCGCGACGCTGGCGCTCGGCAGCGCCATGCTCGCGCGCATGGATATTCGCCGCCTGGCGCGGCCGATGATGCAGGAACTCGCGGATTTTTCGCACGCGATGGTGTCGCTTGGCGTGCGCGAGCGGTTGAATCTGATTTATATCGAAAATTGTCGCAGTCAGTCGGCGCTGACGCTGATTCTCGACGTCGGTTCGCGTATTCCGCTCGCGACCACCGCCATGGGCCGCGCGTATCTCGCCGCGCTACCCGATGCCGAGCGCGCGGACTTGCTCGATCAGATCCGCGTGCAGGACGAAGCGAGCTGGCCGAAGATTCGCGCCGGGATCGACGATGCGCTGGCGCAATACCGGAGCTATGGTTGCTGCGGCTCGTTCGGCGAATGGCAGAAGGACGTGAATGCGATCGCGGTGGCCTTTCGCGTCGGCAACGACTCGCCGATTCTGTCGATCAACTGCGGCGGGCCGGCGTTTAACCTGTCGCCGGAGTTCCTGCTTGGTGAGGTGCGTCCGCGCTTGCTTGAGATTGTGAAGAATCTCGAAATGTCGATGGGTGTGGATCGCGCTTGATTCGCGCGCGCTTCAGCGCTCGCAGGGAGCGGCGCTTAGAGCCGCATCGGCGGTTGTTCGTCAAACCGATCTACCGACGCCAGCGCCATGATCCAGGATTGCGCTGACCGACTCCAAATCTGGCGCTTCGGGACGAGATCGTTTCGTTGGCGTGCCGTTCCGGCGCGGATCGAGAAAATTTTCGGATCGGTTGGAGCGGCGGAATAAATGGGTGTCCCACATTCGGGGCAGAACGCCTGCACTCGCTTGGCGCCACTCACGGCGGTCTTCACGTAGATCTTCGGTTGACCGGCAAGAATACGAAACGCATCTTTCGTGGCGAGAACGTACGTGCGGAAAGCCGACCCGGATAGCGTCTGACAGTCGGTGCAGTGGCAAATCCCGACCTCCTCAGTGTCGATGACCGCCTCATAGGCGACGTAGCCGCAGTGACAACCACCGTCAATTTTCATCATGCTGATTCTCCAGCTCCGACAATCGTGGGCCCCAAAGTGGCGCCGCCGCTGCCGGTGCGCGCGCACGACATTGCCAACAGGAGGAGAGGAACCAATCTACGCATGATCCGACAAAAGCGCGGCAAGTTCCTCGATCGAATCGGCGTTGAAATCGAAATCCGCTTCCGCCTTCAGATCCGCCGTCGCCGACGATCCGAACTCCATCGGCCGGCGCACGAACGCAATGCGCAGTCCGACGCGTTTCGCGGCGCGTAAATCGCTCTTGTGCGACGCGACCATGAGCAACTCACCCGGGGCGACATCCAGCAGCTCGGCGCAACCGCGGTAGGTTTCCGGATCGGGTTTGTAATGACGGAACAACTCGGCGGAAATCACGCAATCCCAGGGGAGTCCGGCGTTGCGTGCCATGTTCACCAACAGCGACATATTGCCGTTCGACAGCGTCGTAATGACGAACCGGCGCTGCAACCGCGTGAGCCCGGGCACGGAATCCGGCCATGGGCGCAGCCGGTGCCACACGCGATTGAGGTGATCGAGCGCGGCCTCACTCAACCCGGCAAGCCCGAAATCTCGCAGCAAGCCGTCGAGAATCATTCGATGCAGTTGATCGATTTTGAGCCACGGCAGTTCACCCCGGCGTACCCGGTCCATGGCCGGCGTATAGCCGGCGCGCCAGGCGTCCGCGAAACGCGGCCAATCGATCGAAGGCAACCCGCATTCCCGCTCGAGCGCCGGACCCTCGGCGATGATGCTGCCGCGCCAATCGACGACGGTCCCGAAGACATCAAACGCCAAAGCCCTGATCGCCCGCATGGCTGTGGTCAGTTCACGCGCCCGCCGCGCGACATCTTATGCCGGTGCATCCAATCGGGTAACTTGTTCGTTCTACCCACCGAGAAGCCAGCCATGACGCGCATCGTAACCGACATCGTAATCGACGTCCGGTCGAAGTCGTATTCGACTACGTGACCACGCCCGCCAATTGGCCGCGATGGCATCCCTCGTCGGTCGGCGTCGACACGGCCCCCGGCAAATCGCTCGAGGTCGGCGAAAAAGTACGCGAGGCGATCAAGGTCGGTTGGCAGCGCGATCTCGTCGCTTGGACGGTATTGGAACGCAAGCGGCCGCGCCGGTGGGTAATCGAAGGGCGCGGTGAAACCGGCGGCACGGCGACGTTGTGTTATGAGCTGACCGCCGACGGCGGGCGCACGCGTTTTCGGCGCGATCTTAATTATCGCATGCCGAACGCGCTGCTCGGGTTCATCGACCGGTTGCTCGTGCGCCACTTGATGCGGGCGACCTCGCAAAGAGCGCTCGCGCGCCTCAAGCAGGTGCTGGAGGCGAGCAGCAAAACTAATCCGCAGATGAACACAGATTAAAGGAACATGAACGCAGATAAGGAAAGACCGTCTGTGTTTACTAGTGGCGAAATCTGCGTTTATCCTTGCTTTTATCCGCATTCATCTGCGGATGCAGTTCAACCGCTAAGCCGCCTTCGGTGCCGGCTTGAACTGAAGCGATTTGTGCTCCAGAAATTCCTCGAGCCCATAAACTCCGAATTCGCGACCGTTGCCCGACTGCTTGTAGCCGCCGAACGGCGCGTAGGGGTTGAACGGCGCGCCGTTGATGTCGACTTGGCCGGTTCGCATGCGGCGCGCGACTTTCTGCGCGCGCTCGTCGCTCGCGGACCACACGCCGCCGGCGAGACCGTAAGGGGTGTCGTTCGCGATGCGCACCGCGTCTTCTTCATCCTTATAAGTGACGATCGATAGCACCGGACCGAAGATCTCTTCCTGTTCGATGGTGCTGCCGGGCATGACCCTGCCGAAGACGGTTGGCTGAACGAAGTAACCCTTGTCCAGGCCCGGCGGCGGTTCCGCGCCGCCGGTGAGGAGTTCCGCGCCTTCGTCGACCCCTTTTCGTATGAATTCGCGCACGCGCTCCAGTTGTGAGGCCGATACCAGCGGCCCGAGGGTCGTGTCGTCGGCCATCGGGTCGCCGGGTTTGAACCCCTTCGCGACGTCGGCGGCGATCTTCGCGGCCTCGGCATAGCGCGATTCCGGCACCAGCATGCGCGTGTGCGCGGTGCAGGTCTGGCCGGAGTTGAGGTAGCAATTCGTGATGACCGCTTTTATCGCCGCGGCGAAATCCGCATCGTCCAGTATCACGGCGGCCGATTTACCGCCCAGTTCGAGCGCGACGCGCTTGACCGTCCCGGCGGCGAGTTCCGACACGCGCTTGCCCGAGCGGGTCGAGCCGGTGAGCGAGACCATGTCGACGTCGGGGTGCTTGACCATCGCTTCGCCGACGACCGGCCCGTACCCGGTGATCAAATTGAACACGCCGGGCGGCAGGCCGGCGGATTCGATGACCTCGGCGAGCAGGAACGCATTGAGCGGAGCGACTTCCGACGGCTTTAATACGATCGTGCACCCGGCCGCGAGCGCCGGCGCCACCTTGGCGGCGATCTGGTGCAGCGGAAAATTCCACGGAGTAATGGCCGCGACCACGCCGATCGGCTCGCGCACGACCAGCGAATTGCCGACGCGTTTCTCGAACTGATATTCGCCGAGAAGCTTCGCGTACATGCCGAAGGTCGCGACCGGCAGGCCGGCTTGAATGCGTCGCGACAGCTTGATCGGCATGCCCACTTCGCTCGTGATGGTCTTCGCGATTTCGTCGGCGCGCGCCTTGAGACCGTCGTGAATCTTGAGCAGGTACTCGGCGCGCTCCGCAACCGGGGTCGCGGACCAGCCTTCGAACGCGCGGCGCGCGGCGGCGACGGCGGCGTCGACATCCGCCGCCGTTCCCTCGGGAATTCGGGCGATGACTTCGCCGTCGGACGGACGGTGTACGTCGATCGTCTTGGATGCGCAGGGGTTCGACCAGCGGCCGTCGATGTAGAACTTGTCGCGATGGATCATGGCGAACTCGATTCGGCGGAGAAAGGTATTCTATTAACGTTGCGCCGGCGATACCATGTGCGCCGAAGCCCGCCTCGCGTTTTGCATTGTGAAACCACCGTGAAACTTTCGCCGTCTTTTCGGTCAGTGCCGTCGCGAAAGCGGTATATTTAATCCCCCAAGGCTAGAATATTGCGCGATGAACCTTCCCTCCAAAACGGCGGCGAACCGTAATTCGGGAACGACGGTATGAGCGGGTACACGGCGCCGCTGAAAGACATGCTCTTTGTCTTGCAAGAGCTGGCCGGCCTCGATGATATCTGCAAGCTTCCCGGTTTCGAAGAAGCCACGCCGGACGTCGTGCAAACCATCCTTACCGAAGCCGGCAAGTTCGCCGGTGAAGTGCTCGCACCGCTGAACCGACCCGGCGATCGCGCCGGCGCGCGGGTGGAAAACGGCGTCGTGACCACGGCGCCCGGTTTCAAGGAAGCGTATCGCCGGTTCGTCGACAGCGGGTGGCCGACGGTTCCGTGTCCGCCGGAATTCGGCGGTCAAGGCATGCCGCAGCTGCTGTCGATCGCGCTCGCCGAAATGTGGTGTTCGTCGAACATGTCTTTTTCGCTTTGTCCGATGCTGTCGCAAGCGGCGGTCGAGGCCATCGAGAAATACGGAACGGATGCGCAGAAAGCGATGTTCCTGGCGCCGATGGTGTCGGGCGAGTGGACCGGTACCATGAATCTCACCGAACCGCAGGCCGGATCCGACCTGGCGGCGACCCGCGCCCGCGCCGTCCCCGAGGGTGACCATTACCGAATCAGCGGAACCAAAATTTTCATCACCTACGGCGAACACGATTTCACCGACAATATCATGCACATGGTATTGGCGCGTTTGCCGGACGCCCCGCAAGGCACCAAGGGCATCTCGCTTTTTATCGTGCCGAAATTTTTGGTCAACGCCGACGGCGGCATCGGCGCGCGTAACGATTTGCAATGCGTGTCGCTCGAACACAAGCTCGGTATTCACGCCAGCCCGACCGCGGTGATGTCCTATGGCGACAAGGGCGGCGCCGTCGGCTATTTGATCGGCCAGGCGAATCGCGGTCTCGAATACATGTTCTTGATGATGAATCGCGCGCGCCTCGCGGTCGGGCTGCAAGGGGTGGCCGTGTCCGAACGCGCCTATCAGCAGGCGCTCGCCTACGCGCGCGAGCGCGTGCAGGGCCGGCCGCTCGGCGCGAGCGGCGGACGCGCGACCATCGTGGAGCATCCGGACGTGCGCCGCATGCTGATGAGCATGAAGGCGCAAACCGAAGCCATGCGCGCGCTCGCGTATCTCGCCGCCGCGAATCTCGATACGTCCATGCGCCATCCGGATGCGAAGGAACGCGCGCGCGCCCAAGCGAACGCCGATCTGCTGATTCCGATCGTGAAGGGTTGGTCGACCGAGCAGGGCAATGAAGTCGCTTCGACCGGCGTGCAAGTGCACGGCGGCATGGGTTTCATCGAGGAAACGGGCGCGGCGCAGTTGTACCGCGATATGCGCATCGCCGCGATTTACGAAGGCACGACCGGCATCCAGGCGATGGACCTGGTCGGGCGCAAAGTCGCGCGCGACGCCGGCGCAGCCGCACACGCGCTGATCGCCGACATGCGCGCAGCCTGCGATCGGCTCAAGACGCAGAAAGGCGACGATCTTGGCGCCATCGGCGCGGCGCTGATCGAGGCGGCCGCGGCGGTGGAATCGGCGACGACGTACGTCTGCGACAACTTCGGTTCCGATCCGCGCGCGGTCGCGGCGGGCTCGGTGCCGTATCTCATGCTTTTCGGCACCGTCGCCGGCGGATGGCAGATGGCGCGCGCCGCGGCGGTCGCGCAGCGCAAGCTCGCGAGCGGAGCCGGCGACACGCCGTTTTACGAAGCCAAGCTCGCCACGGCGCGCTACTATGCCGATCACATCCTCCCGCGCGCCGATGCCTACGCCCGCGAAGTGCTGCACGGCGCAGCGTCGACGCTGCGGCTCGACGAAGCGCTGTTGTAACGGCAACAGCATCCGCAGATGCACGCAGATAAGAGCGGCGGATAAGCGCAGATGATCGATCGGTACCAGTGGCGTCGGAAAATCGAAATGGCCGGCGTTCATCAAAACACATTTCCGCGTTTATCTGCGGATAAGAAATCATAAGAGGCAAATCATGTCCGTCGTTACGTTTTCGAAGGAAGGTAATATCGGTGTCATCACGGTAAATAACCCGCCGGTGAATGCGCTGTCGCAGGCGGTGCGCGCCGGGTTGCGCGACGCCGTGGCGCAGGGCATCGCCGACGATGACGTTGCCGCCATGGTCGTTATCTGCGAGGGGCGGACGTTCATCGCCGGCGCCGACATCCGCGAATTCGGTAAGCCGCCGCAGGAACCCGCGCTCGAGTCGGTGACGAAGTTCATGGAGGATTCGCCGAAGCCGATCATTGCCGCGATCCACGGCACCGCGCTCGGCGGCGGTTTCGAGGTCGCGCTGTCGTGCCATTTCCGCGTCGCCGTTGCGAACGCCAAGGTCGGACTGCCGGAAGTCAAGCTCGGCATTATTCCCGGTTCGGGCGGGACGCAGCGGCTCCCCCGGCTGATCGGCGTGAGACCGGCGCTGGACATGATCGTGAGCGGCGACCACGTAGCCGCCACCAAGGCGCACGTCTACGGCGCAATCGATAAAATCGTCGAAGGCGACTTGAAAAGCGCCGCCATCGCGTTTGCCGGGCGCGCGATCGAGGAGCGACGACCGCTGCGGCGGGCGAGCCAGCTCGGCGCGAAGCACGAGAGTTCGAATTTTTTCGACGAGTACGCCAAAAGCATCGCGCGCAAGTCGCGCGGATTTCTCGCGCCGTTTCGCGCCATCGACGCCGTGAAGGCCGCGACGGAATTGCCGTTCGACGAGGGCATGAAGCGCGAGCGCGAAATCTTCAACGAACTGATGGCCTCGTCGCAGTCGAAGGCGCAGCGCCACGTTTTTTTCGCCGAGCGCGAAGTCGCCAAGATTCCCGGGCTGCCGGAAGGCACGAAGCCGCGCGAAGTTAAATCGGTCGGGATTCTTGGAGCGGGCACGATGGGCGGCGGCATCGCCATGTGCTTTGCCAACGTCGGAATCCCGGTCACGCTGTTGGAAATGAATCAGGAAAATCTCGATCGTGGACTGGCCGCCATCAAGAAGAACTATGCGAACACCGTTTCAAAGGGCGGCCTCACGCAGGAAGAGATGGACAAGCGGATGGCATTGATCAAGCCGACGCTGTCCTATGACGATCTCAAGGACGCCGATATGGCGATCGAGGCGGTGTTCGAGGAGATGGAAATCAAGCGAGAAGTGTTCGGAAAACTCGACGCCGTCTGCAAGCCCGGCGCGGTACTGGCGTCGAATACGTCGTATCTCGATATCGACAAGATCGCGGCCGGCACGAAGCGCCCGCACGACGTGATGGGCATGCACTTCTTCAGTCCGGCGAATGTGATGCGGCTGCTCGAAAACGTGCGCGGCGCGAAGACCGCGCCCGAGGTCTACGCCACCGCGATGGAAGTGGGAAAGCGAATCAAGAAAGTGCCGGTGCTGGTTCGCGTGTGCGACGGCTTCGTCGGTAACCGCATGCTCGCCAAGCGCTCGCGCGAGTGCGGCTTCATGCTGGAAGAGGGTGCGCTGCCGCAGCAGATCGACAAGGTGCTGTACGACTTCGGCTTTCCCATGGGGCCGTTTGCGGTCGGCGATCTCGCCGGGCTCGACGTGGGCTGGCGCAACCGAAAGTCGCGTCTCGATCGTCTCAGTCCGCGCGAAAAGGCGAACAACATTCTCGATAAGATCTGCGAGATGGGCCGCTACGGCCAGAAGACCGGCGCCGGCTACTACAGGTACGACGACAAGCGCGTGTCGTCGCCGGACCCGCTGATCGAGGAACTCATCGTCAAGCACTCGAAAGAGCGCGGCATCGAGCGACGCCAGATCGGCGACCAGGAAATCATCGAGCGCTCGATCTATTCGATGATCAACGAAGGCGCGCGCATTCTCGATGAAGGCATCGCCGCGCGCCCGCTCGATATCGACGTCGTCTGGATCTACGGCTACGGCTTTCCGGTTTATCGCGGCGGACCGATGTTCTACGCGGATCAGGTTGGGCTGAAAACGATCTACGACGCCATTCTCAAGTATCAGAAGCAGGTCGGTGCACAATACTGGACGCCGGCGCCGTTGCTCGAAAAGTTGGCGAAAGCGGGCAAGGGGTTTTATTCGTAACCAGTTACCACCGCTGGACCACGTCGCGTTTCGCCCGGCGCGACGGGATGAGTCGCGCACCATCGCCGCGCTGTACCGAATTTCATCCGACGGCGTCGCCGACTATATCTGGACCGGCTTGGCGGCGCCGGGCGAGGACATCCTTGACGTCGGCGCCCGCCGCTACGCGCGAGAGGGTACCGATTTCAGCTATCAAAACGTCACGGTCGCGACACTGGGCGACGAGATCGTCGGCATGATCGCCGCGTACGCGATGGGCCCGGCGGAGCAACCCGGAGCCGAGTTCGACTTCGACGTCGATCCGGTGTTACGCCCGTTTCAAATCCTGGAACAGCCGAACAGCTACTACGTGTCCGGCGTCGCGGTGTTTCCCGAATACCGCGGCGGCGGCATCGGCGTTCGATTCATGCAGCGCGCGTTCGACGCGGCGCGCGCGCGAGGTTTGCCGCGGGTAAGCCTGATCGTGTTCGAGCAGAACGCCGGCGCGAAACGGCTTTATGACCGCTTGGGATTCCGCGAGGCGATGCGCGAGCGGGTCGTTCCGCACCCGTTGATTCACTACACCGGCGCGGCATTGTTGCTGATCAAGGACGCGTAGGCGAGCGGCCTACGTCTTTTCGATTTCGACGCGCTTGAACCAACCGCGCGCGTATTTCTCCTGGACCGGACTCTTGGTCATGAAATCGATGTAGTGCATTCCCTGAAGCACATTGAGTATCTTCACCAAGAGCTCCGCCTTGTCCTGCTTGAGATACGCGCGAACGGCGCGGAGTGTGTTCGGGCCGAACATGCCGTCGGGTACGAGATCGGCATAGAGCTTTTCGTTTCGGTTGAGAACGTTCAGCGCGCGCTGCAAGAATTCGACGGCGCGCGCGATCCCCATGTTGACGCCGGTATCGAACAGCTCATCGGCGATCGGTTGGCTGGGAATTGCGTCGCCCTGAAATTTGTCCCAGTAGTGCTGCTTGTAGAACGCGGCGACATCGGCCTGTAGCGCTGCGTCGCGATCGAGGCTCGCAGGAAAGCCGCGGCCGCGCTTGGCCTTGTCGACCTTGGCCCAGCCGGCCCAACCCGAGTTGAACTTGCGGGCGATGCCGCGGTAGGTCTCGCCGCCGAGATCGTCCGCGTCCTTGGCGTATCCGCCCTCGTGACCCATTGTCAGCGCATACGCTTTGTCGAAGTTCGCCACGTGTCACCTCCTTGATGTGATGTTCTGTCTTACTCCGCCGGACTACCGCCCGCCACAACCGCGGCGCGCGA
>DASWLD010000097.1:0-11636 GCA_036396275.1 Burkholderiales bacterium | reverse complement strand
CTCGCGCAGCTTCTCGCCGGTGTAGATCTGGCGCGGGCGGTGGATGCGGTCGTCGGGGCCGCCGCGCTGCTCGAGCCAATGGGCGATCCAGCCGGGTAGGCGCCCGAGCACGAACAAGACGGTGAACATCTCGGTCGGGATGCCCATCGCGCGGTAGATGATGCCGCTGTAGAAATCGACGTTCGGGTAGAGCTTGCGGCTGACGAAGTATTCGTCTTTTAGCGCGGTTTCCTCCATCTGCTTGGCGAGGTCGAGCAGCGGGTCGTGGATGCCGAGCTTGTCGAATATCTTGTCCGCGGCTTCCTTGAGCAGCTTCGCACGCGGATCGAAGTTCTTGTACACGCGGTGGCCGAAGCCCATCAGGCGCTTTGCGCCCTTGCCGCTCTTCACCTCATCGAGAAATTTCTTGCAATTGCCGCCTTCGGCCTGAATCGCATCGAGCATCTCGATCACGCTTTGGTTCGCGCCGCCGTGGCGCGGACCCCATAGCGCGCACACGCCCGCCGAGATCGACGCGAACAAATTGGCGCTGCTGCTGCCGACCATGCGTACCGTGCTGGTGCTGCAGTTCTGCTCGTGATCGGCGTGCAGGATGAGTAATAGGTTCAGCGCGTCTTCCACCACCGGGTCGACTTCGTAGTCCTCGGCCGGCACGGCGAACATCATGCGTAGAAAGTTGCCGGGCCATGACAAGTCGTTGCGCGGATAAATGAAGGGCTGACCGACCGACTTCTTGTACGCGAACGCGGCCAGCGTCTTGGCCTTGGCGAGGACACGCACGACGTTCAGATTCAGGGTCTGCTCGGTTTCCGGGTAGAACGTCGAGAGCGACGCCACCATCGCCGCCATGATCGCCATCGGATGCGCTCCCGGCGGATAGCCCTCGTAGAACTTCTTCATGTCCTCGTGGATCAGCGTGTGGAGCGTCATCTGCTCGCGGAACTCGTTCAGTACCGCCATGCTCGGCCGCTGGCCGTGGATCAGCAGGTAGCAGACTTCGGTGAAGCGCGCGCGCGTGGCGACTTGTTCGATCGGGTAGCCGCGATAGCGCAGGATGCCTTTGTCGCCGTCGATGAAGCAGATGCTGCTTTCGCACGAGCCGGTGTTGCCGTATCCCGGGTCGAGCGTGACCAGCTTGCTCTCGGCTCGCAACGCGCGGATGTCGATCGCCTGTTCCCCTTCGCTCCCCGTGACGACCGGAAGCAGGTATTCTTTTCCTTCGAAGCTCAGTTTCGCGGTGGCCATGGCTATTCTCCTGCGTTGAATCTGTCGATTAGAGTCGTCAACCAACAATCTTTGATTGCAGCCGTTCGTGACAACAACAGCCGCTCCGTTAGGAGAGAACGCGAGCCGGCTGTCATTATCTGTCAGCGTGAACTCGACTAATGAACATTCTAGGCAGGTCCTCGGGCGGTGACTTGATTCAAGTCAAAGGGCGTCGCCGCGGCCGAAGGCCGTTGTGTCTCGAAAGCGACGCAATCGTGTGTGAAATCGGCGGCTCGATTTCGCTACTGGCGGCGGCCGGCGCTGGACGCGCGCACGGGATGCCCTTACAGTGCGCGTTGCAGTATGAATACCGCAGAGAGAAGTATGGTACCGAGGAGAGGACTTGAACCTCCACGGGTCGCCCCACTAGAACCTGAATCTAGCGCGTCTACCAATTCCGCCACCTCGGCACGGAACCGTAAAATACTACGGCGCCCGGCAGGACGGCGCACTCTACCGAGAGCTTGAAATCATGTCAACGCGCGACGACACACCGCCGACCGATCCCATGAGTGAGCGCGAGAGCGCGAAGTACGAGTTTCCGGTGCCGAGCCGCGAGGCGGTCGTGACGCTGCTTGCCGAACGCGGCGAATTGTTGTCGTTCGATGAGATCGCCCAGGCGCTCGGAGTCGAGGGCGAGCGCGATCGCGAAGCGTTTTCGCGGCGCCTGCGCGCAATGCAGCGCGACGGACAGCTGCTGAAAAATCGGCGCGACCTGTACGGACTGCCGCGAAAGATGGACTTGGTGCGCGGGCGAATCACCGGCCACGCCGACGGGTTCGGTTTCCTGATTCCGGACGATCAAAGCGCCGACCTGTTCCTGCCGCCCCGCGAGATGCGCCGCGTGTTGCACGGCGATCGCGTGCTCGCGCGCGTCACCGGCGTCGACGCGCGCGGCCGGCGCACCGGCGCCGTCGTCGAAGTACTCGAGCGCGCGCAGAAGAATCTGGTCGGTCGCTACGTCGCGGCCGATCGCATGGGGTTCGTCGCGCCTTCCGACAAGCGCGTGGCGCAGGACGTGGCGATTCCCCCGGGCGCGCAGGCGAACGCCAAGGACGGCCAGATCGTCGTGGCGGAAATCGTGCAGGCGCCGACGTATCGCAGCGGACCGGTCGGGCGGATCGTCGAAGTGCTCGGCGATCACATGGCGCCGGGAATGGAAATCGAAGTCGCCATCCGCGCACACGATATTCCGCACACGTGGCCGCAGGAAGTGCTCGACGAGGCCGGCCAATTTCCGCCGCACGTCGAACCGAGCGCCAGTGCCGGGCGCGAAGACTTGCGCAACGTCAAACTAGTGACCATCGATGGCGAAGACGCGCGCGACTTTGATGATGCCGTCTTCTGTGAGCCTGACGGCAAGGGCTGGCGTCTGATCGTCGCAATCGCCGACGTGTCGAATTACGTGCGCCCGGGCAGCGCACTCGACGGCGAAGGTTACCGGCGCGGCAACTCCGTGTACTTTCCGCAGCAGGTGATTCCGATGTTGCCGGAGGTGTTGTCGAACGTATTGTGTTCGCTCAACCCGCGCGTCGATCGTTTATGCATGGCGTGCGAGATGGAAATCGGTGCGCGCGGAGAAATCAAGAAGTATCGCTTCTTTGAATCCGTGATGCATTCGGCCGCGCGCCTGACGTATACCAAGGTCGCGGCGATGCTGGTTGCCGGCGATGCCGCGCTGCGGCGCGAGTACGCGGAAGTCATGCCGATGCTCGAAGAGTTGTATGCGCTGTATAAAGTTCTGCAGGCGGCGCGGCAGCGGCGCGGCGCGGTCGACTTCGAGCTGCCCGAAACCAAGATCGTCTACGACGAGCATCGAAAGATCGAACGTATCGTGCCGCTCGAGCGCAACGACGCGCATCGACTGATCGAGGAGTGCATGCTTGCGGCGAACGTCAGCGCGGCGGAGCTTCTGAAGAAGCACAAAGTGCCGGCGCCGTACCGAATTCACGAAGGTCCGACGGCCGAGAAGCTGACCGAGCTGCGCGAGTTCTTGTTCGAGTTGGGTCTGTCGCTCGGCGGCGGCGATTCGCCGCAAGCCCCGCATTACGCGAAGTTGCTGGCTTCCGTCGCGCGCCGACCGGACGCGCGATTGATTCAAACCGTGTTGCTGCGCAGCCTCAGCCAGGCGCTCTATAGCCCCGACAACATCGGACACTTCGCGCTCGGTTTCGAAAACTACACGCATTTCACGTCTCCGATCCGGCGCTACCCCGACCTGTTGGTGCATCGCGCGATCAAGAATATTTTGCAGCGCCGCCCGCAAAAGGTTTCGCTGGAACACGCCCGAGAGCAGGGAGAGCATTGCTCGATGACCGAGCGGCGCGCGGACGAAGCAACGCGCGAGGTGATACGCTGGCTGAAGACGGAGTACATGTCCGACCAAGTCGGTGGGGAGTTCGACGGCATTATTTCCGGCGTGACCAGCTTCGGTGTATTCGTGGAACTGAACGAAGTGTTCGTGGACGGCCTCATCCATATCACCGCGCTCGGCAACGACTACTATCATTTCGATCCCGCCAGGCACCGTTTGGTCGGTGAGCGCACGCGCGGCATCTATCGTCTCGGCGATCCCATTCGTATCAAGGTCGTGCGCGTCGATCTCGACGAAGCGCGCATCGACTTCGAACCGGTGAATGTGCGCGAGAAAACCGAAGGTCGCGCGAATTTGCGCCGACGTACCATGCGCGAGGGTAAGCCGAAGCACAAAAAATCGCGGCGGCGACGCTGAGCCGATGGATGAAGGCATTGTTTGCGGGTTGCACGCGGTGCTGGCGGCGCTGCGACAACACCCCGATCGAGTCGCGGCTGTTTGGATCAGCGCCGAGCGCGCCGACCGGCGCATCGGACAAGTCGTGGACGCCGCGCGCGTCAACCGCGTCAAATTCCACCGCGTTCCGCGCGCGAAGCTCGACGAAATGGCGGAGGGTCAGCGCCATCAAGGAGTCGTGGCGCGAATCCTGGCGGCGTCGACCCGCCGGAGCCAGGATCTCGAATCGTTCATCGCTGGGTTGACGCGTCCGCCGTTGTTGCTGGTCCTGGACGGCGTGCAGGATCCCCATAATTTAGGCGCCTGTTTGCGCGTGGCCGACGGCGCCGGCGCGAACGCCGTGGTGATCCCTCGCGATCGTGCGGCGCCCCTAACCGCCGCGGCGCGGCGAGCGGCGAGCGGGGCCGCGGAGACGGTGCCGCTATTCCAAGTGATCAATTTGAGCCGCACCCTCGAAACACTAAAGCAGAGCGGCTTGTGGCTATATGGTGCCGCCCAGGACGCTACGGAGGAGCTATATGCGGCCGATTTTGCAGGCCCCACGGCACTGGTCCTCGGGGGCGAGGAAAGCGGCCTACGGCGCCTCACGCGCGAGCGCTGCGATAAATTGGTCCGTATCCCGATGCTCGGAAAGGTCGAGAGCCTGAACGTGTCGGTCGCGGCAGGCGTAATGTTGTATGAGGCGATTCGGCAGCGCCGCGGGGGTCTGCGCCGGCCGTAGCGCGCTTGCGGCCCGTTAAGGGGTCCATTAGAATGCCGCGCTCTTTGCCGCCGTGCCGTCTAGTCTCAGGAAAGCCAGCGGTACTCCTTGCCTCACCGTCCTCTGCGAGCCGCATGACGGGAGGCTTTAATCCAAGAGGAGATTTATGCGTCATTATGAAGTCGTGTTTCTGGTTCATCCGGACCAGAGCGAGCAAGTGCCGGCCATGATCGAGCGTTATCGCACGCTCATCGAGTCCGGAAAGGGCGTGATTCATCGGCTCGAAGATTGGGGCCGCCGCCAACTTGCCTACCCCATCAGCAAGATCCACAAGGCGCACTACGTGCTGCTCAACATCGAGTGCGGGCTGGAAACGCTGCGCGAACTCGAGGGCGCCTTCAAATTCAACGACGCGGTGCTGCGTTCGCTCGTGATCAAACGCGACAGCGCCGTGACGGCACCGTCGCCGCTGGTCAAGGAGAAAGAAAAAGAAGAAGGGTCGCGCGGCGCCGCTCCGGCCGACGCGCCGAGCGGATCGGACGAGCCGGTCGGCGATACCGACGGCGACGAGGCCGCAGCGGAACCCGCGGTCGAAGCCAGCAAGGAGGATTAAGCCATGTCGCGATTCTTTCGCCGCAAGAAATACTGCCGCTTCACCGCCGAGGGAATTACCGAGGTCGATTACAAGGATCTCGCGATTCTGAAGACCTTTGTCACTGAAACCGGGCGTATCATCCCGTGCCGCAACACCGGCACCAAGGCGCGTTATCAACGTCAATTGTCGCGTGCGATCAAGTACGCGCGCTATCTCGCGCTGATTCCGTACTCGGACAGCCACTGACTGCGGGATAGACGATGGACGTTATACTGCTGGAGAAAGTTCGCAACTTGGGCGCGCTCGGCGACCAGGTGAAAGTGAAAGCTGGTTTTGCGCGCAACTATTTGATTCCGTACGGCAAGGCGGTCACGGCGACGGCCGCGAATCGTGCCATGTTCGAAGCGCGCCGTGCGGAGCTGGAGCGGGCGCAAAACGAATCGCTCGGCGGCGCACGCGAGCGGGCGCATAAACTGAACGGTTTCACCGTTCAGATCGTGCGCAAAGTCGCGGAGGACGGAACGATGTACGGTTCGGTTAGCAATCGCGACATCGCCGAGGCGGTCGTGCAAGCGGGATTCGAGCTGGAACGTTCGGAAGTCGTGTTGTCGAGCGGACCGTTGAAAACCGTCGGTGATCACGAAATTCCCGTGAACCTGCATCCCGAGATTTCCGTCAAGATCATCGTCTCGGTGATCGGCGAGTCGTAATCGTATTATAATCCCCGCCGTCGGCATCGCGCCGACGGATACCGACAGCAGCACGCTCAGTCCTTTTGGTATTTTGGCTGGAGGGGAGGCGCCGATGGCGGTCGATGCACTGAAAGTCCCACCCCAATCGATAGACGCCGAGCAGTCCGTGCTCGGCGGCCTTCTGCTCGACAATCAGCGCTGGGACACGATCGCCGACAAGATCAGCATCGACGATTTCTATCGGCGCGAACACCGGCTGATCTTTAGCGCGATCTCGGCGCTGTGTCACGAAAACAGCCCGGCCGACGTCGTTACCGTTTCCGAGCGTTTGGAGCAAACGGGCGATCTCGACGCCGCCGGCGGTCTCGCCTACCTAGGGTCGCTCGCGAACAACACGCCGAGCGCGGCCAATGTGGCGGCCTATGCGGAGATCGTGCGCGAGCGCTCGATCTTGCGTCAACTGCTCAATGCCACCGGCGAGATCAGCGACGCGGCGTACAATCCCGGCGATCGAAGCGCCGGCCAAGTACTCGACTTCGCCGAGAAGCGCGTTTTCGACATCAGCGAATCGCGCGCGCGTCGGCGCGGCGGTTACGAGCCGATCGCCTCGCTTCTGACAAAAACCGTCGATCGCATCGACGAGTTGTATCGAAAGCAGGGAGCCATCACCGGCGTCGCGACCGGCTTCACGGATCTCGACGACAAGACGTCCGGCCTGCAGCCCTCCGATTTGGTCGTCATCGCCGGACGTCCGTCGATGGGCAAGTGCATCGCGCACGATTCCGAGATCGTTCTGGACGACGGGAACGTTACGACGATCGAGCGACTCTACCGTCACGGGCGCGACCAACGCGTCGGCACCCTGCACGCTGATTTTCGTCTGGAGCGCGCGAAGCCGAGCCACTATGTAGATGACGGCATCAAGCCGGTCTTCGAAGTGACGACGCGGCTCGACCGGCGCATCGAGACCACGCTGTCGCATCCATACCTGACGCTCTCCGGTTGGCGTCCGCTGTACGAGCTGAAGGTTGGCGACAGCGTCGCCGTTCCGCGCACGTTGCCGGTGTTTGGAACGGAATCGATGCGCGACTGCGAGGTGAAACTTCTCGCTTACCTGATCGGCGACGGCGGGCTTACCGGCAACACCGCGCGCTTCACGAATAGCAATCCGCGGATCGTCGCCGAGTTCGAATCGGCCGTGGCGGCCTTTGGCGGTTTGACGTTGCGCCGCACCGAGCGGCGCGCGGGATTTGCGCCGTCGTGGCGCGTCTGCGCCGATGCCGGCGGGGTGCGCGACGCGCGCCGGCAATTCGCCGCGCGTTTCGGCCAAGCGCTGACAGGGAGCGCTCTATCGGGTCGCACGCTTGCGGCGGCCTTGAACGTTTCGCCCGCGACGGTGATCCATTGGAAGCAAGGGCGAACCGCGCCGAGCGGTTCGATGTTCGGGCGGCTATGCGAAACTCTGCACGTCGAACCGACGGATCTTGCGCCGAGCGGGATCGCGGCGGCGCAGAAGAACGGTCGCAACGCGCTCGCGCGTTGGCTGCAAGACATGGAGCTGATGGGGCAGGGCGCGGCGCGGAAATCGATACCCTCGGCGGTGTTCCGGCTGCAGCGCGCGCAACTCGCGTTGTTCTTGAACCGGCTGTTCGCCACCGACGGGTGGGCGACGGTGTTGAAGTCGGGCCAATCGCAGATCGGCTATGCGACGATCAACGAGCGCTTGGCGCGCCAGGTACAACATTTGTTGCTGCGCTTCGGCGTGATCGCCGCGCTCAGGCTCCGCTGGGTGCGCTATCGGGACGCGCGCCGCCCTTGCTGGCAGCTCGATATCACGCACGGCGATTCGATTCTCGCATTCGCGCGCGATATCGGCGTCTTCGGCAAGGAAAAGCAGCTCGACCTCGTAGTGCGCGCCGCTAGCGCACGTCGGCGACAAGCAAACCGGGATTTGCTACCGGCGGAAATCTGGCCGCTGCTCGAACGCGCCAAGGGCGAGCTGTCGTGGTCCGGGCTGGCGCGCAAGGCGGGCGTTTCCGATTCCAATCTGCATGTCGGCCGGCGGGGCTTGTCGCGTGCGCGCCTTGCCAAGTTCGCGCTGGCGCTCGGCAACCAGGAATTGCTCGCCTTGGCCGGGAGCGACGTCTATTGGGATCGGATCGTATCGATCGTACCCGCCGGCGACAAACAGGTGTACGACCTGACGATTCCCGGCACGCACAATTTCATCGCCAATGACGTTTGCGTGCACAATACGACGCTCGCGATGAACATCGCCGAAAACGCGGCGGTGGGTCACAAGATTCCGGTCGCGATCTTCAGCATGGAAATGCCGGGCACCCAGTTGGCGATGCGCATGATGGCGTCGCTCGGGCGCATCAACGCGCATCGCGTGCGTACCGGCAAGCTCGACGACGCGGATTGGCCGCGGCTAACCTCGGCGGTCAGTTTGCTCAGCGAGGCGCCGATATTCATCGACGACACGCCGGCCCTGACGCCCATGGAGCTGCGCGCCCGCGCGCGCCGGATCAAGCGCGAGCACGACCTCGGACTTGTCATCGTCGACTACCTGCAATTGATGCAAATCGGCGATGCCACGACCGAGAATCGTGCCACCGAAATCTCGAACATCACACGCGCGCTAAAAGGGCTTGCCAAGGAATTGAACGTGCCGCTGATCGCGATGTCGCAGCTCAATCGAAGTCTGGAGAGCCGCACGGACAAGCGCCCGGTCATGTCGGATTTGCGCGAGTCGGGCGCGATCGAGCAGGACGCGGACGTCATTTTGTTTATCTACCGCGACGAAGTTTACAACGAAGACAGTCCCGCCAAAGGCACCGCCGAGATCATCATCGGCAAGCAGCGTAACGGACCGATCGGCAAGGTGACCCTGACCTTTCTCGGCGAGTACACCAAGTTCGAGAACTACATCAGCGGCGGAATCGACCGCGGCTACGCATGACGCGCCCGACACGCGCGCTGCTCGACGCGCAGGCGTTGCGCCACAACGTGGCCGAGGTTCGTCGGCGCGCGCCGCGTTCCCGGATCATGGCTATCGTCAAAGCGAACGGCTACGGTCACGGTTTGGTGTGGGTTGCCAGGGCGCTCGCCGACGCGGTGGACGGCTTCGGTGTCGCGGCGGCGGAAGAGGGCGTGGTGCTGCGGGACGCCGGCATTGCGAATCCCATCAGCTTGCTCGAAGGATTCTTCGATCCGGACGAACTGCCGGTGCTCGCCGAGCATGATTTGGCTCCCGCGATCCATCACGCGCCGCAACTGCACATGCTCGAAGCGGCGAAACTCCAACGACCGTTGTCGGTCTGGATAAAGATCGACAGCGGTATGCACCGCCTGGGTTTTGCGCCGGCCGATTTTTCGGACGTGCTGGCGCGCCTTCGAGCGAGCGCCAACGTGCGCGAGATTCGCGCGTTATCGCATTTCGCGTGCGCGGATGATCCGAACGAGAAAGCGGCCACTCAAGCGCAAATCGACCTTTTCACCTCGACGACGGCGGGCGCGGGTTTGGAGCGCAGTTTGGCGAACTCCGCCGGCATCGTCGGTTGGCCGGCGTCCTATTTCGACTGGGTGCGCCCGGGGATTATTCTATTCGGCGCCGATCCGATCATGGGCGCGACCGCGCGCTCGTTCAATCTGCGCCCGGTCATGACGCTCACGAGCGCCCTAATCGCGGTGGCGCGCCGCAAGAAGGGCGACCCCATCGGCTACGGTCCGGAATATCGCTGCCCGCAAGATATGCCGGTGGGCGTGGCCGCCATCGGCTACGGCGACGGCTATCCGCGCCGCATGCCGGCGGGTACGCCGGTGCTGGTGAACGGTCGTCGCGTTCCGCTCGTGGGGCGCGTATCGATGGACATGATAACGATCGACTTGCGCACCGAGCCCCATGCGAAACCCGGCGATCCGGTGGTCCTCTGGGGCAAGGACCTGCCGGTCGATGAGATCGCCGTACACGCGGGCACGAATAGCTATGAGCTTTGCTGCCACGTGGCCAAGCGAATCCCGCGCGTGGATGCGAGCGGTGCGCCGACGTGAGCCGCGCGAAATCGGTTTACGTTTGCAACGAATGCGGCGCGCAAAGCCCGAAGTGGTCCGGGCAGTGCGGCGCCTGCGGCGCATGGAATGCGCTGACGGAAAGCCTGCTCGAAACGCCAAAGAAGCGCGGACGCTTGAGCATTGCCGGCGCGCGCGCCGGTGTCCAGGCGCTCGATGCGATCGCGCCGGAAAATATCAAGCGTCTCGGCACCGGGCTGGCGGAGCTCGATCGCGTGCTCGGCGGCGGGCTGGTGCCGGGTTCGGTGGTGTTGCTCGGCGGCGATCCGGGTATCGGCAAGTCCACGCTGCTCATTCAGGCGCTCGCGGAAATCGGACGCAGCGCGCGCGTGCTGTACGCGAGCGGTGAAGAGTCGGCCGAGCAGATCGCGTTGCGGGCACAGCGCCTAGGTATCGCCGGCGAATCCGCCGCACGCCTGGGATTGCTGACCGAAAACCGGGTGGAGGATATTCTCGCCTGCGCGCGCAGCGAGCGGCCGCAGGTGATCGTGCTCGACTCGATTCAAACGCTTTTCACCGACAGCCTGCAGTCGGCGCCGGGCAGCGTCGCGCAAGTGCGTGAGTCCGCGGCGCAGCTCGTGCGCTACGCCAAGAGCACCGGGACCGCGTTATTCCTCGTGGGACACGTTACGAAAGAAGGAACGCTCGCGGGCCCGCGCGTGCTCGAACACATGGTCGACGCGGTCTTGTACTTCGAAGGCGACTCCGGCAGCCAGTTTCGAATCGTGCGTGCGATCAAGAACCGGTTCGGCGCCGTGAATGAAATCGGCGTGTTCACGATGATGGACGAAGGTTTGCGTGAAGTCGGTAATCCATCGGCGATGTTCCTGAGCCGCCAGGCGGATGCGATTCCCGGCAGCGTCGTTCTGGTCACACAAGAGGGAACGCGACCCTTGTTGGTGGAAGTGCAGGCTCTGGTCGACGAGAGCCGTCTAGCGAATCCGCGGCGCGTGAGCGTCGGACTCGACGGCAATCGCTTGGCGATGTTGCTGGCGGTGCTGCACCGTCATGGCGGAGTCGTCACGTACGACCAGGACGTATTCATCAATGTCGTCGGCGGCGTGCGCGTGCAGGAAACCGCCGCCGATCTGGCGATTGTCGCGGCGACCTATTCGAGCCTGCGCAGTCGCCCGCTCGGCAAGGATCTGGTTGTTTTTGGGGAAGTCGGTTTAGCGGGCGAGGTGCGCCCGGTCGCGCGCGGCCAGGATCGGATTCGCGAAGCGGCGAAACTGGGGTTCAAACGCGTGCTGTTGCCGGCAGCGAATCTTCCCAAGAAGAATGAAACCGATATCGAGCTTATTGCCGTGCGGCGTCTGACCGAGGTGTTGGAGGCGATTTCCTAAATATGAGCCTTCGACGCAGAGGCGCGAAGGCGCAAAGAATGGCAAGGATAAACTGAACCTCTTCTTTGCGTTTTCGCGTCTTTGCGACAGATGGTCATATAAATCAGAGTCTCCCTAGTTCAGATAGAACTGCAAGCGGGTCCCCGCGACCTCGATAATGTCGCCGTTGCGCAGCTTCACGCCCTGTTCCGGGACCGCC
>DASWLD010000096.1:0-7309 GCA_036396275.1 Burkholderiales bacterium | reverse complement strand
ATTAGCGCCGAACGACCGCGGGTTCAATCCGCCAAACTCGCGAATAGCGGCGTGCTGAGGTAGCGCTCGCCGAACGAGGGGATGATCGCAACGACCAGCTTTCCCTTGTTCTCCGTACGCTTCGCGACTTCCAGCGCCGCCCACATCGCCGCGCCGGAAGAAATGCCGACAAGCAATCCCTCTTCTCGCGCCATGCGCCGCGCGATGCTGAAAGCATCGTCGTTCTTCACGCGCACGATCTCGTCGACCACTTCCATGTTCAGAATCTTCGGCACGAATCCCGCGCCGATCCCTTGAATCGGGTGCCCGCCGGGCGGCCCGCCGGAGAGCACCGGCGACGCATCCGGCTCGACCGCGATGCACTTGAACGACGGTTTGCGCGGTTTAAGAACCTCGCCGACGCCCGTGATCGTGCCGCCGGTGCCGACCCCGGAGATGAGTATGTCCGCGGTGCCGTCGGTGTCGCGCCAGATCTCTTCGGCGGTGGTGCGCCGGTGCACGTCGACATTCGCGGGATTCTCGAATTGCTGTGGAATGAAATAGCGCGAGTCGGCGGCCGCCATCTCCTCGGCCTTCTTGATCGCACCGGGCATGCGCTCGGCGCCGGGTGTCAGCACCAGCTCCGCGCCGTACGCGCGCAGCAGCATGCGCCGCTCACGGCTCATGGTGTCCGGCATCACCAACACGCACCGGTAGCCGCGCGCGGCGCATACCATGGCGAGCCCGATGCCGGTGTTGCCGCTGGTGGGTTCGAGAATGATCGTATCGGACTTGATGCGCCCGTCTTTCTCGGCCGCCTCGATCATCGACAAGCCAATGCGGTCTTTCACGCTGTGTGCCGGGTTCTGGAATTCGAGCTTCGCCACGACCTGTGCGACGCATCCTTGGGTGAGACGATTGATCCGCACGAGCGGTGTATTGCCAATTAGATCGGTAACGTTGTTGGCGATTTTCATTTTTTCTCCTGTGGATAACTCCCGATGGCGTTTCACGGTGCGGATGGCCGAGACGGCAGCCGTTCATTCTTCTCGTTTTCGAAAAGGCCGGCGGCCATTGAGCCCAAGATTTCGGCCTTGACGGCGGTACGTGTCTCGCAAAACGATGTGTATGAAACACAAGCACAAATGCTTGAGCGCCCCATGGACGGCGACAGCTCCTCTACTGCCGCAGATGGAAGCTGGTGTCAATACTTTCGGCGCATGAATCCGAAAGAAAGCGACTGGCGTTGAATTCGGAATGCGTTATGATGCGGACTTCGGCCGTACTCCTCCCTGTGCGGCCGAAATGCGAGCGCCGGTCTCCAAGACTGGCGTACGCTTTAGGGCGGGTCGACCCCTTCGGCCCGCCTTTTTTCTTTTCAGCGATCCCCCGTCTGTTTCAGTCGAATCAGCTCCCGCCGCGCGTGCTTGCTCGGCCGCTCGCGGGCCGGCGCGAAACCGATTCGATCGGCCCGAAGCCGCGCGGCCAGCGTCTCGCGCGCAATCTTGCTTTCCGAACTCTCCTCGTAAAGCCGTCCCGCCTCGCGCGCGGGACCGCGCCGGATCGTCAATGCAACGACGCGCACCACGTGTTCGTAGGGCCCGATGTGAACGCGCAACTCGTCACCCGGCCGTATCGCTCTTGCCGCCTTCGCGCGCTCGCCGTTGACCTTCACCTTACCGCCGCTAACGGCCCGTGCCGCGAGCGCGCGCGTCTTGAAGAAACGCGCGGCCCACAGCCATTTGTCGATGCGAATGCTGCCGCTTTCTTCCGATTCCGCCACGACGAGTCGTACGCGAAAGCAAAGCGCGCTACTTGCAGTCGCCGATGCGGCGGGCGTCGAACTTCTGCGTCATGTGCATCATCCGGCCGCCCTGGTTCATGCTGATTTTCGAGCTGCCGCTGTAGCGATCGCCGGCGTAGGTCATGTTGCCGGTCATCGTCGCCGCGGTGGGTCCGCTGCAACTCATCGAGTATGTGACGGTGTTGCCGGACTGCTTCCAGTCCGCAACATCGCACTTCGAATTCGTTTGCTTCGGAACCGTTTTGCGCAGATCCTTGATGTCCTCGGCCTTGTAACAATGCTGGAGCTTGGTCGCCGGCATCCCGCCCGGCATTCCCTGCACTTCCATACTCATCGTTATCTCCCACAGTCCCGGCTTCATGGCCGGCGGCGCGGCGCCAACAGCCGACCCGGCGGCCAGCATCGAAAGAAAAACGAAAACGCGCTTCATTGCTTGTTCGCCTCGTCGGTTGGTATTCCGACATTCTACCGGCGACGAACCGCATCCGATACCGTCGCGACGCGAGCGGCCGGACCGTGGGACACCGCAGGCATCGGGGCCGATTACAAACCGTCGTGCAGTCGAATAATTTCCGGTAACGCCTCGGGTAAATGATCGAACTGATGCGACCCGCCGGGGTAGACGATGACGCGACCGCAGTCGCGGTAAAACGCTTCGGCGCCGCGGTAGTCGATCACTTCGTCGGCTTGATCGAGCAGCACCAGCGTCGGAACCTGAGAATTGCATTTCGCCACGCCGTAACGCGCGAGCGCGCTCACCTGCGCTTCGGTCAAGACGTATTCCTCGCCCGTCGCCAGATTCCGGTTCACACCGACGACGCTCAACAGATCCGTCTGCGGGTGCATCGCTGGGTTAATCAGTACCATGCCAGCGCCCAACTCCGGGGCCAGGTACCGTGCCCAGAAGCCGCCCATCGAACTTCCGACCAGCAACAGCTTTCGGTCCCGCGGATGTTCGCGGCGCACCTGCGCGAAATATTCGCGCAGAACCTTCGCCGCCTCGTCCGCCACATGCGCCGGATAGGTCGGGGACAAGACCGTCATGTCGAACAGGTGCTCGCGCAGCCAAGTCGCTTTCGCCGACCCGCCGCTGCTGTTGAAGCCGTGGAGGTAGACAATCATTGTGTCGCCAGTTTTCTCGTGACGACTTGCTATTTCACGCGCTGCGTCAACCCGCCAGGGGCGAGGTCAATAGCCATTCCTGCTTCACGCAAGCGATGGCGTCATTTCGTCAACGGTTTGCGGCGCGCGCACGCGCACCTCGACAGAGTGTTCCCGGCGGTCGTCGACCAAGGGAATGGTCTGGTCGAGTCGTTCAACGCCGTCAACCGTTATGCGCACCTCGCCTACCTTTTCATTATCAGCGGCGCGCGTTTGCGAGACGACGATGTGGTAAACCGTCTCCCGATACCGGTAGTGCATCTTGAACGTCTTCCAATCCGCCGGGAGGCACGGCGCGAAATCCAGTTTGTCCACTTCCAGCCGCAAGCCCAGGAGCGATTCCACGATCAGCCGATACATCCAGCCGGCCGAGCCGGTGTACCAGGTCCAGCCCCCGCGGCCGGTGTGCGGCGCGAGCGCATAGACATCGGCGGCGACGACGTACGGTTCGACTTTGTAAGTCGCCACCCCCTCCGGAGTGTTGCCATGGTTTACCGGGTTGATAATGGCCAACAGTTCCCAGGCGCGCCGGCGGTCGCCCAATTTGGCGAACGCCATGGCCGCCCAGATCGCCGCATGCGTGTATTGCCCGCCATTCTCGCGCACGCCCGGAACGTATCCTTTTATATAGCCGGGATTCAACGACGACTTGTCGAACGGTGGATCCAACAGTTGGATCAGCGCATGGTCCCGACGAACCAGACGCTTGTCCACCGCTTCCATGGCCAGGCGCGCGCGTTGCGCATCGCCGGCCCCGGATAGCACCGCCCAGCTCTGCGAAATCGAATCGATCTGGCACTCGGGGTTAGCGGCCGACCCGAGCGGGGTGCCATCGTCGAAGTAGGCGCGGCGGTACCACGCGCCATCCCAACCATGCTGCTCGATATTGCGGCGCAGCTGTGCCCCCGCCGCCTCGCAACGTTCGGCGAAGGAGGAATCATCCTGCCGGCGCGCCACCTCGGCGAACTGTGTGAGCACGGTGTGCAGGAAGAATCCCAGCCAAACGCTTTCGCCTTTACCGTGATTACCGACCAGGTTCATGCCGTCGTTCCAGTCGCCACCGCCAATCAGCGGCAGGCCGTGCTCGCCGAATCGAAGCCCCCAGTCGATCGCGCGCGCGCAGTGCTGATACAAGCTCGCCGCCTCGCCGGAGCGGCCCGGCAGATCATAATAAGAGTCGTCCTCGGCGTTGACCAGACGGCCTTCGAGGAAGTGAACGGATTCCTCCAGCACCCCGGTGTCGCCGGTCGTCAAGACATAGCGGCACGTCGCCAACGGCAGCCACAAGTAATCATCCGAACAGTGCGTGCGCACGCCGCGGCCCGATGGCGGGTGCCACCAATGTTGAACATCGCCTTCCTTGAATTGACGGCTCGCGCACAGGAGCAGTTGCGCGCGCACGCGTTGCGGCTCGGCGTGAATCAGCGCCATCACATCCTGCAATTGGTCGCGGAAACCGAAAGCGCCTCCCGATTGGTAATAGCCGCTGCGCGCCCAAAGACGGCAAGCCAACGTCTGGTACACAAGCCAGCCGTTGGTCAATACATTCAGCGACGGGTCGGGTGTTTCCACCTGCACCGCGCCGAGCGTGTGATTCCAGTACTGGTACACCGCGTCGAGCGCGCGGCGCGCGGCGGCCGATCCCCGAAAGCGATGCACCAGTTTGCTGGCGTCATCGGTTCCGCGCCTTCCCGCCAGGCCGAGCCTGAAGATGATCTCGCGCTCTTGCCCGTCGGCCAGCTCGAAGCCGACCTGGATCGCGGCGCAGGGATCGAGCGCCGCTCCCACCTTGCCGGAAAGACGCGAACGAGTCATCGCCGCCGGATTCGCGAGGGTGCGGTTGCGTCCGATGAATTCGGTGCGGTCGCCGCTGGTGGTCCGGGTCGCGTCGTCCACATCGAAGAACGCAACCAGACCGGTGAACTCCGTGTTGTACGGGTTACGCGCGAACAGCGCGCCGCTGTGGGGGTCGATTTCGGTGGTCACGTGCATGGCCGATATCGGACGCAAATCTCCCAGCACCCACTCCACGTAACCGGTCGCGGAGAGCTTGCGCGGTTGGCCCGACGCGTTTCGCACTTTCAGCACCGAGAACTTGATCGCGGCGTCCACGTCCACGTAAACCGTGAGCTCCGACCGAATGCCGCCCTCGGTGTGTTCGAAGACGCTGTAGCCGAATCCATGTCGGCTCACGTAATAACCGGCTCCGCGGCTCGGCCGTGGCGTGGGCGACCAGAAGCGGCCGCTGTCTTCGTCGCGCAGATAAAACGCCTCTCCGCTCGCATCGCTAACCGGGTCGTTGTGCCAGGGGGTGAGGCGGAACTCATGGGCGTTCTCGCTCCAGGTGTACGCCAGGCCGTTCTCCGAGATGACGGTTCCAAAATGCGGATTCGCCAGCACGTTCACCCACGGCGCCGGCGTTACTTGCCCTGGCGTCGTGTTGATGACGTACTCGCGCCCATCCGGCGTGAATCCGCCGAGTCCGTTGAACAGGATCAGATCGCGGCGCGGCGTCGTTGCGGACGCCGGGAGTTCGGCGCGGTGGCTTCGGGTCGGTTTGAGGCGCGGAACTCGCACTTCCACGGGGCCACGACGGTTGATCTGCTCCGCCAGCGTTCCCCCGCTGTCGGTGAAGATTGCGCGCGCAACCGATTGCAGCAGGGTGCGGTCTTCGTCCGATATCTGCTCCGCCGGTCGCACGAAGATGCCGCCGCGCCGATCGATCACGTGCGCTTCGACGCCCGCGGCAATCAGCCCCATGATTTGATCCTGAAGCAGTTGCCGGTAACCGGCACGGTCTTCGTTCCAGATCACCAGATCCACGGCCAGTCCTTTCAGGCGCCAGTACGCGTGCGCCTGCACCAGTTGGCGTACCAGATCGATATGGGCCGAGTCGCCGATTTGCAGCAGCACGATTGGCAGATCGCCGGAAATGGCATAACCCCATAGCCCGGATTGCCCGCGGCGATTCTTAACGAGGACGGCGGCGTCGGCGCGCAACGACGAATTAGCGTAGATGACGGAGCTGGCAAGGCGTCCATAAAGTTGCGCGTCGGCCTCGGTGGCATTGATCTGCCGCAGCACCACTTGGGCGTGGGTCCATGCCAGCTCCAATACGCGATCCGCGATCCGCCGGTCCTGATATTTTTCGACCAGTCTCAAGGCGGCGTCACGGGTTTCGCCGATGCCGGAAACGATATCGATCGTTCCCGTCTCGTCGGCATCGAGGGTTATTCGACAGCGAATTGCGACCATCGGATCCAGCACGGAACCCTGACTGCCCGAGAGTTCGGCGGAGCCGTTCAGTGCTTGCGGCGCGGCGACCGTGTTGCCGCGGCCGATGAACTGCATGCGGTCCGTCTCGTAGGAAATTTCTCCGATGTCCGCCCCGTGCACCGCCATCAGATGAAACATCCATGGCGCGCGCTCCTCGAGGGAGCGGGGCCGGCGCGTGCAGAGAATCGCCCGCCGCGGGTCGATGATCTCGGTCTGAACGAAGAGATTGCTGAACGCCGGATGCAGCGCTTCCGCGGCCGCGGGTGCGAGCACCACCTCCGCGTAACTCGTCACGTCGATCGTCCGGCGCGTTCGGGATCGGTTGGTGATATGGATGCGGCGCAGCTCGATATCGTCTTCCGGTGAAACCACGATCTCGGTATGCGTATCGAAATCGCCATCGCCGATAAAATCCCGGCGGCGAAACTCCGCTCGCCCTTCCGAGAAAATCGCCGCGTAGCTTTCCGGTCGCTTGAGCGTCGGCTGATAGGCGGTTGACCAGAACTCCCCGCTCGCCACGTCGCGCAGGTAACAGAAGGCGCCCCAGTTGTCGCAGGTACTGTCCTCGCGCCAGCGCGTAACGGCGAGATCTTTCCAGCGGCTGTAACCGCCGCCCGCGTTCGTAACCATCACGTGGTATCTGCCGTTCGACAACAACTGCACCTGCGGTATCGGCGTGTCGGGGCTGCTGAAAACGCGAATCGGCGTCTCCGCGGCGCCGGTGGTGGGTCGAACGTCCGAGAGCTGGGCCGTGTGCGGAAACAGCGCCGTGGCCCTGGGAATTCGCTCCTGGAGCAACAACAGGACCGCCCGGAACAACGGGTCCGACTCGAATCGCTTCTGCATAGGTCGGTCCAGCAGCAGATAGGCCAGGGAGAGCAAGCTCATTCCCTGATGATGAGTCATGAAGGAGCGAATCACCGCGCTCGATTCGCCGCGCCGTTGACGTGACGGGGTGTAATCGATGGCTTCATAGAAACCGAATTTTCCAAGCAGTCCCGCGTCGGCGAGCCGCTGCAGGTTCAGACAAGCCGCTTCCGGCGCCACCATCAACGCGAGCGCCGAGGCATAGGGCGCGACGACCAAATC
>DASWLD010000095.1:0-2202 GCA_036396275.1 Burkholderiales bacterium | reverse complement strand
AAGGCACGAAGGACACGAAGGGTTCGGATATTTATACTCTTAAACTTCGTGAACTTCGTGCCTTCGTGGTGAGTCCCCTCTTCTTGCGCCCTTTGTGGTTAATTCTCTTTCTATCCGCATTGCGCCGCTGAGTAGTCTTCGAGCTTTTTTTCCAGCCAGCGCGTGTTCACATTGCCCGCTTGGTAATCCGCATCGGCGATGACGGTTTGTAAAAACGGTATAAGGGTATCGATGCCGCTGACGCGGAAGTTCGCCAACGCCTGGCTGGTTTTTTGCGCCGCGGCGTCGCGGTTCGCGCCGTGGACGATGAGCTTCGCCAGCAAGGAGTCATAATAGGGCGGCACGAAGTAACCCGGATAGCAATGGCTATCCACGCGAATGCCGCTGCCCGACGGCGCTTGCCATTCGGCGATGCGGCCGGGACATGGGCGAAAGCCATGCTGCGGCGACTCGGCGTTGATGCGGCATTCGATGGCGTGGCCGTGGAATTTGATGTCCGACTGTCGGAACGGCAGCGGCTCGCCGCGCGCGATCAAAAGTTGCTGGCCGACGAGATCGACGCCGGTGATCATTTCGGTCACCGGATGTTCGACCTGGATGCGCGTATTCATTTCCAGGAAATAGTAATCCGTCGTGTCGTTGTCGTAAATGAACTCGATGGTGCCCGCGCTCTCGTAAGCGATGCTGCGCGCAAGGGTCGCCGCGGCGTTGCAAATCTTGGCGCGGACCTCCGCCGGCACGGCGTAGGCCGGCGCTTCCTCGACGATCTTTTGGTGCCGGCGCTGCAGCGAGCAATCGCGCTCGCCGAGATGAATCACGTTGCCATGGCGGTCGCCGAGGATCTGCACCTCGATATGCCGGGCGTTGCCGACGTAGCGCTCCATATAGAGCGTGCCGTTGCCGAAGGCCGCGCGGGCTTCAGCGGCCGCCACGCGGAAAGTGTTTTCGATCTCACCGCCGTTCCAGACCAGCTTGATGCCGCGCCCGCCGCCCCCCGCCGCCGCCTTGAGCAAGAGCGGATAGCCGATCTCTTCCGCCAGACGCGCCGCTTCGTGCGGATTGCGCGCCTCGTCCGAACCAGGAACGAGCGGTACGCCGGCCGTGCGCGCGATTTTGCGCGCTTCGAGCTTATCGCCCATGTGGGTGATATTTTCCGCGCTGGGACCGACGAAGGTGATCTTATTATCCGCGCAAGCATGGGCCAGGGCGGCCCGTTCCGACAAAAAGCCGTAGCCGGGGTGAAGCGCGTCGCAGCCGGTGCCGCGGGCGGCGGCGATCAGATTTTCGACTCTTAAATAGCTGTCGGCCGAGCGCGCCGGGCCGATGCAGACGGCGCGGTTGGCCATCTGCGCCGCCATGCTTTCGCGGTCCGCGTCGGAAACCGCGGCGACGGTTTCGATGCCCAAGCTTTGACAAGCCTTGATTACGCGAACCGCGATCTCGCCCCGGTTGGCGACGAGTACCCGGGTGACGCTCATGGTTTGACGATGAACAGGGTCTGGCCGAACTCGACGAATTGCCCGTTCTGAGCGACGACTTCAACGATCGTTCCGTTGACCGCGGCGCGCACGCTGTTGAAGACCTTCATGACCTCGATGAGCCCCACTGTGGTATCTTCAGTGACGGCCTGGCCGACTTTAACGAAAGGTGGAGCGCCAGGTTCCGGCGCGACGTAAAAAGTTCCGAGCAGCGGCGTGGTGATCGGCAGCATGCCTTCGGGAACCACCGCCGGCTTGGTGGCCTGGGGCGCTGCGGCTGGGGCGGTTGGTTTCGGCGCGGGAGCGGCGCTAACTTGCGGCGCGGCAGTTTGGGGAATGGGGTCCCCTTTGCTGACGGTGATTTTTAAATCCCCGACTTCGAGTTGAAAGTAATCGAAATGTGATTCGTCGATCAGTTTCAAAATATGCAAGACATCGTCTTCGCTGAGTTCCATAGCCACAACCTTATCCCCCTGATGTTAAGAATGCGCACGCACAAATACGAGCGGTAATGAATGGCACCTAACATGATTTCGCGGCGCATGGCAACTGAATGTCGCTACGCTCCCGTTCGATTTCGTCGCTCCGCTCCCGTTCCTTTACGTCGCTGCGCTCCCGTTCAAAACGTTCCAATCGTTCAACCGCTGCGCTCCGTTCAAACCGTTTCCCGGACGCCGCCATCACTTTCCTCCCCCGCGACCGCGGGGGAGGACCAAGGAGGGGG
>DASWLD010000094.1:0-19939 GCA_036396275.1 Burkholderiales bacterium | reverse complement strand
CGCATTTCTTCTTCGGTCGCATACGGGTTTACGGGCGGATTGAGCGGCCCGGGCGTATCGACGTGGGTGCTGTCGACCTCGGTCCAGCCTTCGGGCGTTGTCTTGCGCGTGAACGCGGTACCGCGGATGTCGGTGATGTTCGCGATCGGCTCGCCGGCCGCCAATCGATGCGCGATCTCGGCGATCTGACGTTCCGCGTTTCCGTATACGAGTAGATCGGCTTTGGCGTCGACCAGAATCGAACGGCGAACTTTGTCGGACCAGTAGTCGTAGTGCGCGATCCGCCGCAGCGACGCTTCGATGCCGCCGATGACGATCGGCACGTCGGCGAACGCCTCGCGTGCGCGCTGCGCGTAAACGATCACCGAACGATCCGGCCGCTTGCCCGCGACGTCGCCGGGCGTGTAGGCGTCGTCCGAGCGAATCTTGCGATCGGCGGTGTAGCGATTCACCAGCGAATCCATGTTGCCGGCGGTGATGCCGAAGAAAAGATTCGGCCGCCCGAGCGTGGCGAACGGTTCGGCGCCGCGCCAATCCGGTTGGGCCAAAATGCCGACGCGGAACCCTTGCGCTTCGAGCAGCCGCCCGACCAGCGCCATGCCAAAGCTCGGGTGATCGACGTAGGCGTCGCCCGTCACCAAGATCACGTCGCACGAATCCCAGCCGAGCGTTTCCATCTCCGCGCGCGACATCGGCAAAAACGGCGCCGTGCCGAAGCGCTTGGCCCAGAACTTACGGTAGGAAAACAGATCGCGCGCGGGGTGCATTGGAGGCAGGTAACCGAAATGGGGCGCAAGTATAGCGCGAGTCCAGGAGCGACCTGAACAAGCGCATCGGCATTGTCGATGCCCCGAGCAGAGACTAGCGGCGCCTATTCACCGCAAAGACGGTCGCTCCTGCATGCAGCCCGGGGTGCAATAAAACTCATTGCACCCGTTCGCCAGCGCGAACACATGTTAAATGTGTTCGCGACTGCTCTGGCTCACCCACGCGCCCGGGACATTCGTGCATCCTGCACAGCACAAAGAACGCAAAGGTTTCTTTGAACAAACCAAGTCCTTCTTTGCGCGCTTTGCGTCTTTGCGGTGAATGACTTATATAGAGTATCCCACTTTGTCGACGAGGCTCTCATTGGCAAGTCCCCTACCAACCGGCGAACCGCTTTCACCGCAGACGCACAGGCGTCTCGCCGCCGAGCTGCGCGCGGTGCTATCGCGCGGCGGTTTGCTCGAAAGTGTCGAGGAGCGCCGGCCGTATGAATGCGACGGTCTCTCGGCGTACCGGCAGCTCCCGCTGATGGTGGCCATGCCGCAAACCGAGCAGCAGGTCATCGACATATTAAAGGTGTGCCACGAACATCGCGTTCCGGTGGTCGCCCGTGGCGCCGGTACCAGCCTTTCGGGCGGCGCGCTGCCGCTCGCGAACGGCGTGCTGCTGTCGCTCGCCAGGCTCAGCAAAATCGTTTCCGTCGACCCGAAAAACCGCGTCGCGCATGTGCAACCGGGCGTTCGTAATCTCGCCATTTCCGAGGCCGCCGCGCCGCACGGTTTGTATTACGCTCCCGACCCGTCGTCGCAGATTGCCTGCTCGATCGGCGGCAACGTCGCCGAAAACGCGGGCGGCGTGCATTGTTTGAAGTACGGGTTGACGGTGCACAATGTCATCGGCCTGCGCTTCGTCACCATCGAAGGCGAAGTCGTGGAGGTCGGCGGCGCGACGCTCGACGGTCCAGGCTACGACCTGCTCGCGTTACTGACCGGTTCCGAAGGCATGCTCGGGGTGGTCGTGGAGATTACCGTCAAACTCTTGCCAAAACCCGAGCACGCGCAGGTCGTGCTCGCGGCGTTCGACACCGTCGCGCAAGCCAGCGAAGCGGTCACCGCGATTATCGCTTCCGGATTCATTCCGGCCGGGCTCGAAATGATGGACCAAATGTCCACCCGCGCGACCGAAGAATACGCCCACGCCGGCTACCCGACCGATGCCGGCGCGCTGCTTTTGTGCGAGCTCGACGGTACGCGCGCGGAGGTCGACCACGGTATCGAACGCATCCGCCAACTCATGCAGAAGCAGGGCGCGATCGAGCTGCGCGTGTCGACAAATGAGATCGAGCGCAAGCAACTCTGGGCCGGCCGCAAAGCGGCGTTTCCGGCGATCGGGCGCCTGGCACCCGACTACTACTGCATGGACGGAACGATACCGAGAAAACATCTCGCAAAAGTCTTGGCCGAAATCAATCGCCTCTCGGCCGAATACAAGTTGCCGGTCGCGAACGTGTTTCACGCCGGCGACGGCAATTTGCATCCCCTGATTCTCTACGACGCCGCCAAACCGGGCGACTTGGAGCGAACCGAGGAACTGGGCGCGGAAATCTTGAAACTTTGCATCGACGTCGGCGGCACCATCACCGGCGAGCACGGCGTCGGCGTCGAGAAAGTCGACCAAATGTGCATGCAGTTCAAACCGGAAGAGCTTGCCCAGTTTCACGCCGTGAAGGCCGCGTTCGACCCGCACGCGCTGTTGAACCCCGGCAAGGCCGTGCCCACGCTCGCACGCTGCGCCGAGTTCGGGCGGATGCATGTGCACGGGGGCAAGACCCGGTTTTCGGAGTTGGAAAGATTTTGATGACACGTGAGAGCGTGAGATCGTCAGTGCGTGAGAGCGAAAACACGTTTCCATCTCGCGCCCTCCCGATCTCACGATTTCACGTGTTTTGACCACATGAGCGACCAAAGCCAACAGTTGGCCGATACCGTAAGAGAAGCCGCGAGCAAATCTTCGCCGCTGCGTGTCGTCGGCAGCGGTACGAAGAATTTCTACGGACGCGTTCCCAGCGGGCAGCCGCTGTCAGTCGCGGGACATCGCGGCATGGTTGCGTACGAACCGACCGAACTGGTACTTACGGCGCGCGCCGGCACGCCGCTCAGCGAAATCGAAGCGACGCTTGCCGCCAACAACCAAACGCTCGCGTTCGAGCCGCCGCACTTCGGCGAACCGGCGACACTCGGCGGCACGATCGCATGTGGATTTTCCGGGCCGGCCCGCCCGTATACCGGCGCGGCACGCGACTTCGTGCTCGGCACCACGATCATCAACGGCAAAGGCGAGATTCTTTCGTTCGGCGGGCAAGTCATGAAGAACGTCGCGGGCTACGATTTGTCGCGGCTAATGGTCGGGGCGCTCGGAACGCTCGGCGTGCTGCTCGACGTTTCGCTCAAGGTACTGCCGAAGCCCGATGCGGAATGCACGCTCGCCTTTCCGCTCCCGACGCATCAAGCGCTCGAACAGATGGCGACATGGTCCGGCCAGCCGGTTCCGCTTTCCGCCGCCTGCCACGTCGACGGCACCTTATATATACGATTGTCCGGCTATGAGCAGACGCTGCGCGCCGCGCGAGCGAAACTGGGCGGCGAGGCGCATCGCGACAGTGCGAAGTTCTGGCAGACGTTGCGCGAGCACCGCCTCGCCTACTTCCAAACCGACGCACCGCTATGGCGGCTATCCGTCCCGCCCGCGACCGCGCCGATCAGCCTGCCGGGCGAATGGTTGATCGACTGGGGCGGCGCGCAGCGCTGGCTGAAGACCACCGCGCCGGCCGCCGATATTTGGGCCGCCGCGAAGCGCGCCGGCGGGCATGCGACGCTCTTTCGCGGCGGCGACCGGGCCACCGAAGTTTTTCAACCGCTGGCCGCGCCGCTCTTGCAGCTTCACCAAAACCTGAAAAGCGCGTTCGATCCGAACGGCGTGTTGAATCCGGGGCGATTCACCGCAGCGTGGTAGTGGAAAACTAAGACTGTTCACCGCAAAGACGCGAAGAGCGCAAAGGAAAGCTTAGGGAACCTCTGATTAAGTGAACATTCACCGCAAAGACGCAAAGGACGCAAAGAAAAACATGAGTTTTTATCGAGAAAACCCTTTGCGCTCTTTGCGTCTTTGCGGTGAGAATTAGTTTTTGGGGACTTCTTCAGTGCTTCCTTAGCTCTTGCTCTATTTCTTTCTTTGCGTACTTTGCGCCTTTGCGGTGAGATTCCAGATTCAGCCGAATCGATCAATCGAATAATCCTCCAGCGGTACTTTCGGTTCGCGACCCGAGATAAGTGCCGACAGCGCCGCCGCCGATCCGCACGCCATCGTCCACCCAAGCGTGCCGTGGCCGGTATTCAGCATGAGGTTGCGATAGCGCGTGCGCCCGAGCACGGGCGGATTGTCCGGCGTCATCGGGCGCAGACCGCACCAGTATTCGACGCGCGCGCCGTCCATGACGCCGGGAAACAGGCCACGCACGGCATGCTCCAGCGTGGCGAAGCGAAACGGGCGCAGTTTGAGATCGTAGCCGGCCAGCTCCGCGGTGCCGGCAACGCGCAGCCGCTCGCCGAGACGCGTGATGACGATCTTGAAGGTCTCGTCGCTCAGCGTGCCGCGCGGCAACAGCGCCGATCGCGCCGACGTGAGCGTCATCGAATATCCCTTGACCGGATACACCGGCAGCCGGATCCCAAGCGGACGAAGAAGCAGCGGCGTGTAACTTCCGCAAGCGAGCACGTACATGTCGGCGCTGAGTTCGCCCGTCTTCGTGACGACACGCTCCACGCGCTCGCCGCTTGCCGCCAAACACTCGACCGTCGTCGACGTAACGAACTGAACGCCGCCTTCCTTCGCCCGTTCGGCAAGCGCGACGGTGAATTTGTGACAGTCGCCCGCCTCATCGCCGGGAAAGTGCAGACCGCCAACGATTTTTTCGCGCGCCTGCCCGAGCGCCGGCTCCAAGGCGACGCACCCGGCGGAATCGAGAACCTGAATCGGAATATCGAGGCGCCTTAGCGCCTCGCTGCTGCGTTTCGCTTCCTCGAAGCCGCGCCGGTCGCGATGGAGCGCGAGCAGCCCGCGCGCGCTTTGGTCGTAGTCGATGCCGATCCGATTGCGCAGCTCGACCAGACATTCGTGACTGTAACGCGCGAGCCGCAGCATCCGGCCGCGGTTGCGCGCGAAGCGTTGCGCCGTGCAATTGCGCAGCATGCGAAACAACCATTCCCACATGCGCGGGTCGATGCGCGGACGCAGCACCAACGGCGAGTGCGGCCTGATCAGCCACTTGAGCACGGTCAGCGGAATATCGGGCGCGGCCCAGGGTGCGGCACTGCTCCAGGAAATCTGGCCGCCGTTTGCGAAGCTCGTCTCCATGCCCGGCGCCAGCTGCCGGTCGACGACAGTGACGTCGTGGCCGGCTTCATGGAGATACCAGGCGGTCGTGACGCCGATAACGCCGCTTCCGAGAACGAGGACTTTCACGCAAGTTTCTGTGACTTAAACCCTTAGAAACGGCTCTCGCCGCTCCCCCTCCCATTCCCTCCCCCGCTTGCGGGGGAGGGAATGGGAGGGGGCCAGCAGCTTGATGGAGCGTCCGGAGTCTCTCAATCCGCCAGCAGCTCGATCCAGTGACGTACCGGCAAATCGGTTCCGGCTTGCAGATGCGTCAGGCAGCCGATATTGGCGGTGGCGATGACATCCGGCCGTTCTCCTGTAAGCGCGTTCAACTTGTTTCGCCGCAGCCGACGCGACAACACGGGGTGAAGAATCGAATACGTCCCCGCCGACCCACAACAAAGGTGAGCGTCCGGCACCGCCACCAACGTGAATCCCGCCTTGTGCAATATCTCCTCGACAACGCCGCCAAGCTTCTGACCGTGTTGAAGAGAGCAAGGCGATTGAAACGCAATCTTGGCGCGAACCGCGGGCGTGAGTTTGGAGAGATCTTCACCGCCCAGAATCTCGGAAATGTCCCGAACGGCGGCGGCGATGCGTTTCGCCTTATCGGCGTACGCGGGATCGTCGCGCAAATAGTAGCCGTACTCCTTCACGTGCACGCCGCAGCCGCTCGCCGTCATCACGATCGCTTCGACGCCGGCGTCGAGATGCGGCAGCCACGCGTCGATATTGCGCCGCGCAAACTCGATCGCGTCCGACGGCGCCGACGTATGCTGGCTCACGGCGCCGCAACATCCGCTCTCCGGCGCGACAATGAGGCTGATTCCCAGGCGGTCCAGCACTCGCGCGGCGGCGGCGTTGATGCTCGGCGCGACGGCCGGCTGCACGCAGCCCGCCAGCACCAGCATCCGGCGTTTCTGCCGCGGCGCGGGCCACGAGGCTCCCAACCGAGGCGCCGGAACGCCACGCTTCAACGCCCCCGGCAGAATCGGACGCAGCCGCTGCCCGAACTTGAGAAGTGTCGAGAACCGCTCGGTGTTCAACAGCGTCGAGCGCACCAGCTTGCGTGCGTTTCGCCCCCAGAATTTCCGCCGTGGCGCCTGGCGCTCGACCAAGTCGCGCCCGATGTCGATCAATCGCCCGTAGCGCACCCCCGACGGGCAGGTGGTTTCGCAATTGCGGCACGTAAGACAGCGATCGAGATGCAATCGCGTCGTCGCCGTGGGCGCATGCCCTTCGAGCACCTCTTTGATCAAGTAGATGCGCCCGCGCGGGCCGTCGAGCTCATCGCCGAGCAGTTGGTACGTCGGGCAGGTGGCGTTACAGAAGCCGCAGTGCACGCACGCGCGCAGAATCGCGTCGGCTTCGCGGCCGGTGTCGGTATCCCTGATGAACGCTGCGAGAGAAGTTTTCATGCACCCGAAACCGGGCACAGTCTAACGAAAAACGCCCGGCCCCGCTCGGCGCAAATTGCACCAAGGGACTGAACTCGTATACTGGGTTTTTTCGCGATGCGTCGTTGGCGACCACTTTGATCGCGGCTGAATGGAACTCACAATCTCCCCACTCGTATTTTTCGACCCGGCGCGCGGCACCAGGCGACAGCCGCGTTCTTCGCGCCAGCTGGACAGCGCCGCTGAGCACGAGAGGCGCCTCGTCTGCGCCCGTTGCGGACACACGATCACGCATCACAGTCAGCGGATCGCCGTCGATGGCGCGCACGCACACACTTGCACGAACCCCCACGGCCTCACGTTTCACATCGGCTGCTTTCGCGACGCGCCGGGCTGCTTGCCCGTTGGCGCGTCGACGACCGAGGACACGTGGTTTCCCGGCTACGCGTGGCGCATCGCCGATTGCGCCAAGTGCGGTGCGCACTTGGGATGGCGATTCGCATTGACCGGCGACGCGTTTTATGGACTGATCGTGGATCGGCTGACGGCGGAGGGATCGCGATAACGGGCGCCAAACCATATTCGTAGGGCGACGTCCGAGGCGAGAGTATCGCCGATCGGTGAAAGCATTTCGAACAAAGGGCTCTTACGCCGGCCGCGTTTGCACGGGCCGCGTCAAGGATGCGTTGAGAACGATCGCGATCCCGATGGCGCTTAAGAGCCACGGCATGGCGCGAGCATCGGCAAAGAAAACCCAAGGGACGATGATGAACGGCGGCGGCGAAAACCACTCGACGACTCGGTGCCACTTGAACGGCAATATCTTCAAGACGCCCGCCGGATAGTCGGTGATCAGATTCAAGCCGAATCCGAGAAGCGCCACGGCGACGGTGTAGAGCGTCGCCGCGCGCAAGTCGGCGTAGCCCAACACCCACGGCGCGGCCAGCGCGGCAACGGCGAAGGCGACATCGAGCGTCGCGTGGACCTTGAGACCGATCGGTTGGCATGTCGTCATCTTGTACGCGCCCCTGCACCCAGTCGGCTAGCGGATCGATTCAGCATACTTGGTGTAGTACGAGCACGGCAATAACGAGGACAATGACGATGGACAAAACGTTACTTGCGGCTGCGTCCGCCAGGTGCTTACTCCTGGCGTGTACAAAAGTTGATTCGACGAATCGCTGCGCACGTCTCGAACGTAAAACTTGCCTCGAGCTTGCCGGCTAGGCAAGCGATTGGTCCGGGCCTATGATACCTCGTCACGCGAGGAGGACGCATGGCGATCAAACTTTATTCCTGGCCGCGAAGCTCCGGTACACGCGTCGCCTGGGCGATCGAGGAACTCGGCGTCGCGTACGAGTATGTCGGGCTCGACCCGAAGAAGGACGAGCACCGCTCGCCGAAGTACTTCGCCGTGAATCCGCACGGGAAGGTGCCGGCGCTGGTCGACGGCGACCAGAGTTTTTTCGAATCGGGCGCCATCCTTCTGCACCTCGGCACAAAGTATGGCGTCGACAAGAACCTGTGGCCGCCCGGCGGCGGCCAGCCCCGCGCCGACGCCATCTCCTGGACCGTCTGGGCCATGACCGAGCTCGGGCCTAACATGATGCAGTACCTGTACCACGGACTCGACACGCCGGTCTCATACGCACCCGCGGACCGGAGCGGCGCGGCGGCCGAGTACAGCCTGTCCCTGCTCAACCGCAACCTGGACGCTCTCGAAGCACGACTCCAGGATCGCGAATATCTGATGGGCGCCTTCTCGCTGGTCGACGTGGCGGCCGCGGGCTGGTTGCTCTTCGGTGCGATGCTGGGATTCATGCTCGATCGCCATCCACGCGTGGCCGCGTGGTGCCAGCGCTGCGGCGCGCGCGGCGCGCGCAAGCGGGCGCGTTAGCGAAAAGCGCGCCGGAAACCGCCTCGATAACGGTTCATCCGACGCGCCGCGTTCGTTCCCCGCTCAACGCATGCAATTCGTGCGCAACAGCAGCGTGAACGCATCGAGTGTAAATTCCTTTTCCAGATTGCGACCGAACAGCGCGAGCCATTTTTTCTGTGCATCGTAGGCAGGCTTTTCCCGCGCCTCGGCGCAGTCGTATTTCAAAGCGGCCACGTTTTGCAGATGATGCACCATCTCGTGCACGAGCACCGAGAGTTCCGCGGGCGTGGCGCCGGTCCAATCCTCCCGCAGGTAAATGGTCCGGCTTCTATTGTCGTAGAGCGCTACAAGATCGTGCCCGGAACCGCTGTCCCCGGTCTGACCGAGTCCATTCGCGACACTCCCGGGCGAGCCCGGCGATTCCGCGTGCAGGCGCATCGCGATCATCTGCGCCTGCGGGACCCGTTCGATCCGCGGATGATCGTAAGTCGCCGGCAGAGCGGAATTAAAGGAAAGCCAAGTCACAATCGCCGTAAGCAAAGTCTGCATGTCACTGTCTCCTGTAATGGGCGTCGCGAAAATATTTCGATCGACGTACGGAGTGTGGCGATGCTTGCGCAGGCAATGAATCAACCAGATGTGCTAATGCGCGGAACGGGAAATCGTTGTCCACCGGAGAATACGACCGTTCGCAACGCGCGCCGACACGCATTGGTACTAGAGCTAAAGTGTTACTTAATGATGGAGCGGGCGGACAGACACCTGTTCGGCGTCAACTCGCGGTAACGAGCGTTGGAGTCACGGTTGTTCGTTCGCCGGTTTGATTACCGACATTCGTTCGTAAGGTTGAGGAGTCGGCGGGCCGTGCGTTGAGCCGCGATCCGAGCGATGAACAAGCGCGCGAGCCATGCTCGTATTGGGAGATGCCGCACCGTAACGACGCTAGTCAGACGCGCGCTGTTTTGAGCGCGTCGCGCAAGAAGCGCTTCTAGTGAGTCATTAGTTCGCCGAACAATTCAGCGCGCTGTCGTTTCCCTCTCCCCTGGCGGTGCCGTGCCGGGACGCACCAAGACTGGGAGCGCAGGATGCTACACAGGGATGTGTTAATGCCGCGGGCGCAGGACGCGCAGGAGCGGCTGCGCGCGAGCGATCAGAGGGGCGGGGGGCAAATCGTTGCGCAAATAGTCTCCCCCGCTCTCCTGTCCTCTCTCCCACCAGGGGAGAGAGGGACCTCGCGAATCGTCGTCGAGCCCGGCGCCGCAACAACGGAAAGCACCCCGGTTCCCAAGCTCGAACGTCGCCCGCGCGTCACCGCCTCGCACCGGCCCTGCCCCGAGCGCGGCCGGCCGAAGCGGGGGCGCGGGGCGGACAACGCCTAAACTAGAGAAGCTTCTCCGGTATCTTCATGCCGACCTCGCGGTAGTAGCGGGCCGCGCCGGGATGCAGCTTGACGTTCATCTGCTCGAGCGCATCCTCACGCTTGACGTTGCGCAGCCACGGCGTGCCCTTCGACTCGGCGGCCACGTTTTCCCAGAACGTCTTGACCATCTTGTACACGACGTCGGCGCTGACGTGTTCGCCCGCTCCGATTCCGACAATGGACCTAATCGTGGTCACGTCGGAATCGTTGACCTGATTTTTTCCATACGTTCCCTTCGGAAGGACGCCGAGGGCGCCGCCCGGACGCTTGTAAAGCGCCTCGACCGCCGGGGCCTTCAGTTGATCCTCGGGGATACCGAGAAAACGGACCTTGCGCGTAAGCGCGACCTGCGTGAATACCGGACTCGGCGCATTGGTCGGGTTCATATAAACGTCGATCTGTCCGTCCTGGAACGCCTGCTCCGCCGCTCCCCAGCCGAGCTTCACCGCCTCGTAGTCCTTGTCCTCCTTATAGCCGGTTAGGGCCGTCACGAGATCGATCATGATGCGCGTTGCGGCGCCGGCGGGAGGCCCGAGAAACACCTTCTTGCCCTTCAGATCCTGGAACGAATTGATGCCCGAATCGGCGAACACCGCGATGTGATATAGGCCGATCGGGAACGAAAAGAGCGCCCGCAGTTTTTTCGCCAGTTCCGGTGCATTCTCGACTTTCGCGTACATCGCCTTCTTCTGGGTCATGAAGCTGTGCACGAGGGGCGAATACATGTAGAGATCGATCTTGCCTTCCGCCGCCTCGACGGCGTGCTTGGTCGCGGCACCGGTGGCGTTGACCTGGACCTCGATCGCGCCGCCGGACTTCTGATTAACGATCGTGGCGAACGTCGTCATTACCAGGTTCGGCGACGATCCCGGACCGAGCGTCGACATCTTCACATATTCCGTCGCGCCCGCCGGTTGCGTCGCTAATATCACCGTCACCGCGAGCGCGGCCACGGCCCTGCCGAAGTTAAAGTACGTTTTCATTGGTTTCCTCCTATCACTTATGCGGTTTGTTTCGTCGCGAAAGCACGCACCGCATGCGCGGCCTCGCGTCTTAAAACCACGGCGGCGATGACCAGCGCCGCAATCGAACTCGTCGTTTCCGGGATCAGCAGGCCGAATCCGGCGGCCGCACGCAACAGGCGCTCGCCGGCGCCGAGCCGGTTGAGCGCCCAGCCTTCGAATCCGGTCGCGAGCAACCACAACCCGACGCTCAAACGGAAAATCGCCCAGGCGAACCCGGCGATATCGACACCGTCGATGATCAGGAGCGAGGGTTCATACACGAATACGAAAGGGATGATGAATCCGACCGCCGCTATCTTGCAAGACTCGAAGGCAACCTGAAACGGCGACGCGCCGCAGATCGGCGCGGCCGCGAACGCGGCGAGCGCCACGGGCGGCGTGATCATCGAAAGCATGGCGTAGTACACCGCGAACAAGTGCGCGGCAATGAGCGGGATGCCGAGTTTGGCGAGCGCCGGCCCCATCACCAGCACGATAATCAGATACGCGGGCACAGACGGCATGCCCATGCCGAGCACCAGCGAAGCCGCCATGGTGAGCAGCAACGCGAGAAACAGGTTCTCACCGGATACGGAAAGGACGGCGTTCGCGAACTTGAGTCCCAACCCGGTCATGTTCATGACGCCGATGACCACGCCGACCGCGGCGACGGCGACAAGCAACGTCGCGCTCGCGCGTCCCGCCTTGACCGCCGCGTCGAGCAGCCGCCGCGGTTCGCGGCGAAACGGCGGGGATACCGCGAAGCCGATCACGAGTCCGATCGCTGTCGCCCAAAACCCGCCCAGCGCCGGACTACGGCCGGCGACGAGCGCGACGACGATGACGGCGAGCGGGATCACAAAGCCCGCCATCAGCCGCCAGTCCTGCCTCGTCAGGCGGACCACCGGCGCGTCGGCGGCGCTGCGAATCCCGTCGCGCCCCGCTTTCACCGCCACGTAGGTAAACAGACTCGCATAGTAGAAAAGCGACGGCACCAGCGCGGCCAGCACAACCTGCACGTAGGGGATTCCGGTAACGTCCGCCATGATGAAGGCTACCGCGCCCATCACCGGCGGCATGATCTGACCGCCGGTGGAAGCCGCCGATTCGACCGCACCGGCGAAGCGCGCGGAAAAACCGTGGTTCTTGATCATCGGCATCGTAAACACGCCCGTGCCGACCACGTTGGCGATGGTCGAGCCGGAAAGCGTGCCGAACAGCCCCGACGCGAAGATCGCCGCGTGCGCGGGGCCACCGCGTGTCCTCGCCGTCGCGCGCCGCGCCACCCGCAGCAGCGCATCGCCGGTGCCGATCGCCTCCAGCACCGTGCCGAACAGAACGAAGATGAGAACGTATGACGTGACAACCGCCACCGGGGTGCCGAACACGCCGTTGAACGAGTACCACACGACCTCGACGGTCGATTCGAGCGTGAAACCGGCGTGGCGCAGCACGCTTGGAAGGTGCTCACCGCCGAGCGCATAGCCGATGGCGACAAGGCTCACGATAAAGAGCGGCGCGCCGATCGCGCGGCGCGAAAGTTCGAGCACCGCGGCGACGCCGAAACAACCGACCAGCACGTCGGCCCGGGTGAACGCATAGAGGCCCGACCAAAGCTCTTCCGCGATGCGGTTGTACCAGACCGCGGCGGCGGCGATGGCAACGAACAGTGCGGCGTCGAGGAGCACACCGAGCCAACGCAGCCGCTGACCTTTCGCAAAAAGCGGATTCGCCAGGAGCACGACCAGCGAGGCGATGACGACCGCGCCCACGCGCAGTTGGAAATCGTCGAACGCGCCGAAGCCGGCGATCCGAACCGTGCCGATCGTCAACACCACGGCCAGAACGCCGCCGAAGAACGCGCGCCCGCGCTGTAGCAAGTGCCACGCGCCCGCCTGGTCTTGCGACGTCACGCCGTGTGTCTCCGCATCTTCATGTAGCTCCCGGTCGCGATCAGGGGCCGGCACCGCTCACGCCGACGGTGTCGCCATGTTCTTGGGGTTGGTGATGAGCGACGCCTTGGCGCCCTCGGGCACGCCGGGAACGGTCCTCTCCCAGGCGTCATAGCGGCCGCGCATGGCCTCGAGTCGCTGCGGTTCGTGCGTCGCGCGATTCGCTCGTTCGCGCGCATCGGCTTCGATGTCGTAGAGGAACTCGCCGTCCTCGGTCGAGAGATATTTCCATCGCCCCGCGCGCAGCGCGCGCTGGTTGCGGTAGTTCATGCGCCAGTAAAGCTCGCGCGCAAAGGTCGCCGACGGATCTTCCAGCGCGCCGAGCAGACTCATTCCGTCGAGCGGATAGTCCGGATGCGGCGCGACGCCGGCGGCTTCGAGCAGCGTCGGCACCCAGTCCATCGTCATTGCAAGCTGCGCGGTCACGCCGCCCGCCCGTACCCGCGCCGGCCAACGCGCGATGTAGGGAACCCGGATTCCACCCTCGAGCAGGTCCATCTTCTTGCCGGTCAGCGGCCACACGTCGGAGAAGCGCTCCCCGCCGTTGTCGCTGGTGAATACGACGAGCGTGTTCTCGTCGGCGCCGACTGACTTGAGCATATCGAAGATGCCGCCAATGCCTTCGTCCATGTGCTGAATCATCGTGAGATAGGTATCGACCGAGCCGCCGGACACGTGGCCGATGTGTTCGCGCGAGGCGGCGAGCGCGCGGGCGACGGCTTCGTCGGCCCGGGTTTCCCACGGCCAGTGCGGCGCGCTGTAATGCACCGACAGCAGAAACGGTCTGCGGGCGCCCCGCTGGCGCCGGAGGTAGTCGACGGAGCGCTCGCTGATGAGGTCGGTCAGGTAGCCGATTCGATGAATCTCGCGGTCGTTCTCCCACAGATCGTGTACCCCGCCGGGATCGCAGTGGGTGAAGTAGTCGAGCCCGCCCCCGAGCGCGCCGAAGAACTCCTCGTACCCGCTTTTGAGCGGTCCGAAGTGCGGCGGGTAACCGAGGTGCCACTTGCCGACCAGGGCGGTGGCGTAGCCCGCGTCGCGCAGCAGCGAAGGTACAGTGGGATGCTCCGGCGGCAGACCGAGCACCGGCCCGAGTCCGGGATCGAGGCGAACGCTGGTCCCGATCGGTTCGTCCCAGCCGCCCCGCAACCGGTATTGATAGCGCCCGGTCGCGAGCGCGAAACGGGTCGGCGAGCACACCGGCGAGTTGGAGTAGCCGTCGGTGAAGCGCAGACCCTCTGCCGCCATGCGATCGAGCACCGGGGAGCAGGATCCGCGAGGCGCATGCAGGGAGCGTCCGCCGTAACAGCCGAGATCCGCATAACCGAGATCGTCGGCCAAGATGAAAATGAAATTGGGCTTCCCGTCCGCCGCCGCAGCCATCAGTCTGTGCTCCCGGAAAGATAGGTCGACCCACCGCCGTCGGCAACCGATCGGGGCCGACGAAGGGCCAAACATAATAGGTGGCCCGCCCGCAAACCGAAAGGTGCGATATTTGGCATACCGATAACCGAAAGTTAACCATTCGACTTAGGTAGACGCGAGAGCATGCGGATCGCCGTGCTCGACGGCATGCAGCGCCCAAGTTGTGATCACGATCCGGCCGTGTCGGTTACCTTGGCAGGCTGCTGAAAAACTCTTTTCAGCAGCCTGTTAGGCGCCACAGGGATGTGTCGCATCGAAAATCAAAACGCAAGCGCTCTGCGGACATGCGCCGCGACGCAGCGAGCTGAAAAAGGCCAGGATGGCCTTTTTCAGCAACCTGTTAGACGTCGCGCGCCTGCTTGCGAGCTGATCAAACGCTGCGCGGCGGTCGCTGCCGCGCGCACCATGGCTTTCGCCGAGGGGCTGAGCGGTTCGTCGCTTCGGCTCAAGATGCCAACGGTCACCTCGGGCGATGGCTCGTCCACGTTCAGCTGTTGAAGAAACCCGCCGGTGTACGAACTGACGAGAAACTGGTGCTCAACCAATCCGATCGTGTCGGTACCCATGAGCAGAGCGAGCGCCGCGGCGGAGGATTCGCATTGGATGCTTATCGCCGGTGGCGGCAACCCCGCCACCGCGAAGTGCCGCGAGAGCAGCGCCGTCGGTCCGGGCGGCCCGAACATCAACCAAGAAGCAGACGCCAAGTCGCGGAGCGACCGCGCATGACTCATCGGGTGGCCGCAGCGGCCGGCGACCACCATGTGGGCGCGATAGAGCGGTTTGAACCGAATTGCCGGATCCAGTTTGGCGTCCGGTGTCTTGAGCACGATGGCGAGATCCAATTGGCCGTCGCGCACGGCCGGCTGAAGCGAGGACCATACGCCTTCGACGACGTGGACGGAACAAAGCGGTCGCTGCTGCCGCAAGTGGACGATCGCCCCGGGGATAAGAACGGCACTGGTCATCGGCGAGACGCCGACGGCCACGGCGCCGCCGCGTTCCCCTCTGAGTTCGGCCAGATCCTCCCCCGCTCTGCGCAGCTCGGCCTGGATAACGCGGGCACGCGCCAGGAACACCTTCCCGGTGCGCGTTACAACCACGCCGCGAGTGGTGCGATGAAACAGGCGCACCTGAAGTTCTTCCTCGAGTTGGTGCACGCTCTTGGTCATCGCCGGCTGCGAGACGCCGAGCCGGCGTGCCGCCGCTCGAATGCTCCCCGATTCGGCAGCCGCAAGAAAACCCTGGATCTGCGTGAGTCGCATGGCAATAACCTGGCGTTATCGGTAGTGACAGCACGGCATCTTATCGCAAGGCGCGCGGTCGTGGTTCACTGCCGTCGCGGTCAACGGCTCGAACGCGTCTTGAAAAAACGATTGCGGAGGACTTCATTATGACACCCGAACTGCGCTTCCGATCGACGATGGCGGTGCTTGCCTCGATACTATTGCTTCCGAGCATCGCATTCGCGTCGCCTCCCCTTGTGGTTTGCGGCGACCTGCCCGCCTATCCGCCACTCGCGGGGAACCCCGCCGTGGTGTCGGTGACGGCCACGGAACAGGCGACCGGTGCGGGACGCGCCTACTGCAACGTGCAACTAACCTGGCAGGATCCCGAACTGGTGGGATCGGCCGCCGGTTACGCCGATCCCCCTTCGGCCCACAGTTTCCAGTCCATAAGGATCGGCATCGTCTTGCCGCTCAATACAAACACGGGTGACGCGGCGTGGGGACGCCGACTGGTACTGACGGCAGGCGGCGGATCGCAGGGCAGCGTGCCGGGCCTGACGAGAATGATTAGCATGACGCCCGCCGCCGTGGGCGCTGGAACGGATTCCGGCCACGTCGGCTTCGACCAAACCTTCTGGGGCGTGATTGTTCCGCCCGACACGCCGGTCGGCCTGAACTTCGGGAAGCTCAAGGACTGGGCGGGGGGCCGCTCTAACGGCGTTGCCGTGAAACTGGCTAAGGAACTCGCCAAGACTTACTACGGCCAACGCGTTCGGCGCACTTATTGGGACGGCTGCTCCGGCGGCGGCCAAATGGGTCTTGCGTCGATCATGAATTACGCCGACGAGTTCGACGGGGCGGTGATCGGCGCGCCTTCCAACCATTGGCAGCGACTGCGGCTCACGAACACCTTCGATCGCATGGTATACAAGAAGGTCGCGCAGCTCACGACCCCCCTCACAACCGATCAAGTCAGGGCGGCCAGCGCCGCCGCGACGGCCGCATGCGACGCCGCGGACGGGGTAACAGACGGTATCGTCGCTGATCCAAGGGCGTGCACTTGGAGCGCCGAGAACAATATTTGTGGACAACCGAATGCCCCGGATGCGCCGCTTTGCCTAGATGCGATCCAAGCCGCGGGCATCGACCTGACATGGGACGGCCCGCTCAACAGCCACGGCCTGCGCATGTTCCCCGCCTACGACCGCGGCGTGAGCCGCGCGGTCACCACGGAAACCTTTCAGACCATGGTGCCGTCGCTGCGATGGAACCATCTGGACACGACGATCGACGGCACCAAGCTCTATCTCGACCGGGAATCGATCGATCTCGCCGCCGCAGCGGGCGCCGACGTAAACGGCGCGACCACGCTGGAGGACGAGTTCCTGCTCGCCTCGCGCCACGTGAGCGACTATGCGGACACCGCGAACGTGGCGGCGCTGCGCCGAGCCCGTGATCGCGGCGTCAAGGTCCTCATGTACCACGGCACCCAGGACTCCCTGATCTTCATGCGCAAGAGCATCGATTTCTACGTCGAAACCGCCGCGCACTTCAGCCGGACGAGCTCGCCGGACTTCGACCGGCTAAAGCACTGGTTCCGCCTGTTCCTGACGCCCGGCGCCGGCCATTGCGGCAATCAGTATCCGGGCGCGCTTGATGCCGTCATTGACTGGGTTGAGAACCGTCATGCACCCGACAGTCTCGTGAGCGGCGGCAAGGTGCCCAAGGGCTGCCCGTTCCCGCAATGGGCGATTTACGACGGCAGCGGCGACACGTCGGATCCGAACAGCTACACCTGCGGCGGCAATCTGCAAACCAAGGAGACAATCTGCGACACACTGCGCACGCCGTACAAGCACGAAGACGCGCGCAGGCTGCAGAGTTACGGGAAGTACAATGCCTCCGCCTGTAAGACAAACGGTCACGAGCACAACCATCCGTGGCACTGGCTTGGGAAACGATGACAACCACCGTCAATGTTGCGGCCTGGCGCCAGGAGACGGCCGCTAGCCGCCGGTAGCGCTGGAGGCGCAAGGCGCGTCTTGCCGATTGAGCAACGGGAAGTCCCCGCTCCCCGACCCCGCTCTCCCCGGCTTCCGGGGGGCGGGGCGGGGTCGCCGGCAGCGACATACTGGGCTTGATCGATTTCACCACCCGGCTTTAGCTCCATCTAAAAAGAGTACCGCTCCAGGTAACCAGCGCGCGACGTATACGCGTCCTGAGTTGGCACCCCAGTAACCGCGTGAAATAACGGCGGCATCGAGACATGGGCGAGTAAGCGGCGGCGCGCAGATCGCGGTCGTGTCCACGCCGAGATCGGCATAGCCCGCCCGCAAACCGAAAGGTGTAATATTTGGCGTCCCGATAACTGAAAGTTGATCATGCGGCTGACACAGATCCGCGATTTTCTTGCTGTCGTGGACGCCGGGAGCATCCGCGCCGCCGCGCGCGAGCTGGGTGTCAGCCAGCCGGCGCTTACCAAAAGCGTCCGTCAGCTCGAGGAAGAGCTCGGGGCGGTGCTCGTGGCGCGCAGCGTCCGTGGCGCGCAGCCAACCGAGTTCGGGCGAGTTTTTCTGGCGCGGGCGCGCGCCGTGAACGCCGACTTGCGCCGGGCGCGCGAGGAGATCGCACAGCTGCGCGGCTCACGCGAGGGGAGCCTTGCGATCGGCAGCGCGCCGGGACCCGCGCTCGGCCTGCTCCCGGAAGCGCTCGTTCGGCTGCGCAAGGGCTGGCCGCAGGCGTCGCTGCGCATCGTCGACATCACGCCGCCGGAAGTCCTGCCCGCCTTGCGTCAGGGGTCGCTCGACCTCGCGCTCAGCGTACGGAACGAACCGCTCGCCGAAACGCCGACGGACTGCCTGGTCGAACCGCTGTACCTGAACCGCACGGCGATCGTCGCGCGCCGCGGCCACCCGCTCGCGGGCGCACGCCGCCTGGCGCAACTGGCGGAGGTGGAATGGGTGCGCACCGGTTTCCCCGGCAACAGCTCCGCGCTGCCGGACCTATTCAGCAATGCGGGTCTCCCGCCGCCGCGCTACCGGGCGGACTGCACGTCTTTCCTCATGGTGCCGGAGCTGGTGGCGCAGAGCGATCTGCTCGCGGTCGTACCGTGGCAGATTGTGGCGCGCGAGGGAAAAGCGGGCCGCATCGTCCGCGTAGCGGTGCGCGAGTCCCTGCCGGCGCGGGAGATCAGCCTGTTCCGGCGCGCCGACGTTCCGCTCACGCCGATCGCGCGCGAATGCGTCGACATCCTGCGCAGTACGGCGAAGCAATACGCGCCGGCCGCGGCCTAATACTTCCGTTCAGCCAAGAGACCGCAGATTTCCGAGGTCCGATCCGAGTAAGTGTTTCAGTTCCCGCGAAGGCAACGCGCGCGATGCTAGAAGCTGATGCGAACGCCCACGTGGCCGCCGGAATCGACGGTAACGCGGGAACCGTTGTCGAGCTCGGCCCGAAGCTTGCGATAACCGATGTAAAGGTCGGCCGTGTTCTTCACTATTTCAAAATCGACGTGCGCCCCGGCCTCCCAGAAACTCTTGCCATCGCCCCCGGTCACGACGTCCGGCGCGTAGAAAGCGTAACCGCCGATTCCGATGGAACCGTTGCCGGGGAAAACGCGCCCCGCGCCCCCGAGTCCGAGTGCATACACGTCACGGTTACCGACGGAGACGACGTAGACCTTTCCACCCAGACCGACATCCGAGCGCGTCGTCCGCGATTGATTCGTGCCACGCGCGAGCAATCCGACGCTTGCCACCCAGTCATCCTTGTCACTGTTCGACACGAATCCAACGCTGAAATCGGCCGCGCCCCAATAGGACGCGTACGTCGCCTGTATGCTGTCGTTGTTCAAATTGATGTCGATTGCGTCGGCCAAGGCAGTGCCGTAGACACCCGCCGCAACTAGAGCTGCAAATAAACGAAGACGTGACAATTCTATTCTCCGTGGGAAACAGTGCCATGGTAGCCAAACGTTCCCCGGTCGGCTAGAACCACGGCGCGCGTCGCCGCCACGGCATCGTCACACGCGCCGATAAGCGAAGATCACGCGAGGCCGGCGGGCGATAGCGACATGTGACGGAGCACCGCCGGGTATATGGTTCTTAGACCAGCGTGTTCTGAGAAGGCGAACTCGCTCAACGCTTTTCGGGTAGGGAAGGTCTGATTAATTCTCGAAAAGACAAATGATCATTAAGTCAGAGATTCCCTAGAATGATTCTCGGCAATCGAACCTTGAGGTATCGGTTCTCGATGGCTCTCCATTTGCAGCAGACCCGTTTCTGTTCTGGTGCCGATGGCGAGAGGATTGCCTACGCCACCTCCGGCAACGGGCCGCCGCTGGCGATGACGGCGAACTGGCTCACACACCTGGAACACCAGGATCGCCGAAGAAGGAGACTCTGATTGATTTATCACCCCTCTCCCTTCGGGAGA
>DASWLD010000093.1:0-20119 GCA_036396275.1 Burkholderiales bacterium | reverse complement strand
TTTTTCGCATGCATCCATCCCGTCAAATTATTGGTTTCCGGTGGAAGTGACGCTCGATCCCCATGCACGTGCCGTGCCGAAAGAGGCGCCAAGATGAAATACGAAATCCTCAACTCAGAGTGAATTTATGAGTAAGAGGTGGTTACAGTCATAACCCGCTGCGGGACCGAAACATGTCTGCTGAGAGGGCGTGGTGCGTGAGCGAATAACCCAGACGACCGTTTAGCATAGCGCGCATAATGTATATTATGTTAAATAATGAAACGATTAACTTGAATAAGATTACCAACGATCGCCGACCCATCCGCCGCACCGCCGATGCGCGACGCGTGTGGGCTCGCGGAGTTTGAGTTCAGCAGCAATGGCAGCGCTTGAGCGCCCACGCGACACGGTGCACCATTTCGCCGCCGCTAACGCGCAAGCAGATTCGGAAGGAAAAGAACGATCGAGGGAAATGCAAGAATCAGGGAGACGCGAACCACTTCGGAGAAAAAGAACGGCATCACACCCTTGAAGGTTTCGATCATCGGAACGTCCTTCGCCATCGAATTGATAACGAATACGTTCAGACCGACCGGCGGTGTGATCAGTCCCAGCTCGACCACGATCAGACAGATGATGCCGAACCACAACTTCGCCGCTTCCATCGACATGCCAAAATCAAGCGCCGCGATCACCGGCCAGAAGAACGGCACCACCAATAAAATGAGGGAAAGGCTGTCCATCAAACACCCGAGGATGATCAAAGCGATGAGCAGCAAGATCAGGATCGTGTACGGCGACAGGCCGCTCGCCACGGCCGCCTCTGCGGCCGCCTGCGGCACGCCGCCGCGCGACATGAATATGTTCAGGAGTTCCGCGCCCAGCAGAATGAGGTAGATCATACCCGTGGTTTTCGCCGTTTCGACCAGCGACTCGATCAAACCCCGCCAAGTCAGTTTGCGCTTGAGCGCCCCATAGACGCCGACAAGAAAAACACCCACGGCGGCGGCCGGCGTCGGATTGAACACACCGGCGTAGATTCCGCCGATCACGATCAGGAAAATGATTACCACCGGCAACACGGCCACGGTGGCGTGTCGCAACTCGGCGGCGTCGGCTTTGGCGCCTTTCGGACCCGCCTCTGGACGCACCATGACGTAAATGGCGATCGTGATGATGAAGAGCAGTGTCGCGAGAAAGCCGGGAATAAACGCCGCCATGAACAGCGTGGCGATGTTCGCTTCGACTATGATGGCGTATACCACCAGGACGATCGACGGTGGGATGAGAATGCCGAGCGTGCCGCCGGCCGCGAGCGCTCCGGTGGCGAGCGCCGGCGAGTAGTTATAACGGCGCAGTTCCGGAAGCGCGATCTGCCCCATGGTGGACGCGGTCGCGAGCGAGGAGCCGCATACCGCACCGAAACCGGCGCACGCCACCATCGCCGCCATCGCCACGCCCCCGCGCATCCAGCCGAACCACGCTCTGGCGGCACGGAACAAATCCCGGCTCAACCCGACGTGACTCGCGACGTATCCCATCAACAAGAACATCGGCAACACCGACAAGTCGTAGTTGGCGAACTTCCCGAACGCCAGGTCCTTGAGCTGATAAAGGATGATCTGCGGGCCGGAAAGAATCGAGATGCCCCCGAAACCCACGATGATCATGGCGTGGGCGATCGGCATCCGGATGACAATCAGGACGATCAGAACGGCGAGGCCGCCGAGGCCTACCAGCAATGCGTGTTCCATGAATCTACTCCCGGTGCTCGACCGAACCCGTCGGGCGCGTCCTTCTAAGAACGCCAAAGCTTTCCGCGGTCGAGAACAGCGCCGCGATCAAGAGCAGAAACAGCGAAAACAAAATCGGGGGGAACGCCCACCACAACGGGATCCCGATGATCGCCGTGTATTCCTGGTGCACGTAGTAGTCGCGCAACCCAATGCTCATGCGCCACAGCAACCCGACCGCCACGGTGACGGCCACCAAGGCCCCCAAGAGATCCATGGCCGCCCTGGTCCTGTCGCTTGCGCGGACGGTGAAAATATCGACCACGATGTTCGCGCGCGTGAGCTGCGCCAGGGGGAGAAAACAAAACGCCGCAACGCCGACGCCGAACTGGACGATCTCAAAGTCGCCCGCGATCGGCTGCCCTATCAGGAAATTCGAAGCGGCGCTGTAGGCCGTCATCAGGACAATGCCAACCAGCGTGAAGCCGCCGACGCCGAAGGCCCAGAGGCGAATAAAAGAACGGGTGAGGCCGAGAAGCCCCACCCTATCCGTGCCGCCCGGCGTCGCCGGCGGCGTTTCCGAGGAACTCATTACAACGCGATCCGCAACATTAGCGCGTGTTGCTGTATTTCGCGATCGCCTTGCGCGCCTCGTTGACCAACACCCGCCCGTCGACACCCTTCGACTTGACGTCTTCAATCCAGCGATCGACCACAGGTTCGAGCTTGGCCTTGAACTTTTCCATCTCCGCGTTCGGGATGACGATATGCTTGTTGCCGGCCTTAACGACCGCGGCGAGACCGCCCTTTTCGTTGTTTTGCCAAGCACGGCCGGCGGCGATGGCGAAGTCGCGCCCGGAGTTTTCATCGATCGCCTTCTTGAGGTGCGCCGGCAGCGATTCGTATTTCTTCTTGTTCATCGCAATCACGAACGTGGTCGTGCCGAAACGAACGTCGTCTTCGCCGTTGATTTGATATTTCGTCAGTTCCTGAATCTTAAGCGGCGGAACGATCTCGTACGGAATCAGCGCACCGTCGACGACGCGCTTTGACAAGGCCTGGGGCAGCGCCGGAACCGGCATGCCGACCGGATTCGCACCGAGCGCTTCCAGCAGCCAGGCGCCCGTACGCGTGGGAATGCGAATCTTCTTACCTTTTACATCGTCCACTTTATTGATCGGTGTATCGACCATCATGAAGGCCTGACCCGCATGAACGTGCAGGAGGATAACATGGACGTCTTCATATTCCGGCTTCAAGTACTTGTCGAACATGTCGTACATTGCGAGGTTCGAGGCAACGGTGTTGTTCGTGTGCACGAACGGCAACTCGAAGACTTCCGAGCGCGGAAACTGACCGGCGGTGTAGCCGCTTACGGTCCACACGATGTCGACGACGCCGTCGCGAACCTGGCGGATCAGCTGGGGCGGCGTGCCGCCGAGCGACATCGAGGGATAGATGTCGATCTTGAGCTTGCCGCCCGAACTTTTCTCGACGGCTTGCACCCACGGTTCGATCATCGTCCTTTGCGCCGCCGATACGGGCGGCAGTAAGTGATGGAACTTGAGCGTGACTTCCGGAGCGGCCTGACTGACTCCGCTTGCGCCCATCAGCGCCGCAACGAGCGCGGCGGTAGCGATGCTCAACAACTTGGTTTTCATAGTTAACCTCCTAGTGTGCGACATCAAAACCACTTTATTTTTCACCGATGACCGTATCTGCCTTGTCTCCGGTTTGTGAAAGTATTTCATATTCAGAATACTCGAGCCGAATTTCTCGCGGCACACCCACCTTCGGCAACAGACAGTGCCAGAGGGGGGCAACAGCGTCAATCCTGATCGCCTCAGGTTCGCAACTCACCACCGAGGAACGCATCGCGGGTGCGCCATCCGGCCTAATGTAGCGCCGGCAATGCCGGCATCACGGCCGACGCCGGTTAGCAAGGCAGCCGACCCGTAGGCGCGAAAAAAGTCGCAAAAAAGGTGAGCACGCCGCTCCCGCCGACCGCGTCCGCGGGCGGCGTTTGCGACGAGCTCATCCGGGTCCGATCCGATGCGTCAACGCGTATTGCTGTGCTTCGCGATCTCTTTACGCGCCGCATCGACGAGTGCGCGTCCATCGACGCCTTTGCCTTTTACGTCCGCGATCCAGCGATCGACCACGGGCTCGAGCTTGACCTTGAATTTATCCATCTCCGCCTTCGGGAGAACGATGTACTTGTTCCCCACCTTTTGCGCCGCGGCGAGACCCCCTTTTTCGTTGTTGGTCCAGGCACGACCGGCGGCGATGGCAAAGTCGCGACCCGAGTTATCGTCGATCGCCTTCTTGAGTTCCGCCGATAGCGATTCGTACTTATTCTTATTCATCGCGATCACGAACGTCGCGGTGCCGAAGCGCGCGCTGCCCTCGCCCTCGATCTGAAACTCGGTGAGTTCCTGCAGCTTGAGCGGCGGAATAATCTCGAACGGGACCAGCGCACCGTCGACGACGCGCTTCGACAGGGCCTGAGGCAGCGCCGGCACCGGCATGCCGACCGGATTCGCGCCGAGCGCTTCCAGCAGCCAAGCGCCGGTGCGGGTCGGGATGCGAATCTTCTTACCCTTCAAATCGTCCGGCGTATTCACCGACGAATTGACCATCTGAATGGCATTGCCGGCGTGCACATGCAGCAGGATGACTTTCACGTCGCTCCACTCGGGCTTCAAGTACTGTTCGAACATGTCGTACATCGCGAGGTTCGTGGCGACGGCGTTGTTCGTGTGCACGAACGGCAGCTCGAATACTTCGGTGCGCGGGAATTGTCCGGCGGTATAGCCGTTCAACGTCCACACGATGTCGACGACACCGTCGCGAACCTGGCGGATCAGTTGGGGCGGCGTACCGCCGAGCGACATCGAGGGATAGATTTCGACCTTGATCTTTCCGCCGGAGCTCTTCTCGACGGCTTTCGCCCACGGGTCGATCATCGTCCTATGCGCCGCCGATACAGGCGGCAGGAAGTGATGGAACTTGAGCGTCACTTCCGGAGCGGCCTGGCTGACTCCGCTTGCGCCCAGCAGCACCGCAACGAAAGCGGCGGCGGCTATACTGAGTAACTTCGTTTTCATGGTTAGTCTCCTAGGGTGCGACATGAATTTAACTTTATTTGCTCACTAATGACCGTACTGCTGGTCCGAGGTTTATGAAAGTGTTTGTTATTCGGAACGCCCGAGCCGGATTTTGGCGGCGCACCAATCAAACGCCACCAAGACAGTGCCAGACGACAGGATCAGCGTCAATGACAGGTTGTCGAAATCGACCGGCCCGGAGCGCTTAACGTTCGTTTGATCCGTGCATGCACCTCCTCAACGAATGTTGCCACAGTTTGACGAAGGGGGGTCGTTTATCCCTCCTCTGATTTCGATACGGCGTCGCGCCAGCGGATTCGTCCCGCTAGCGGCCCCGCGTCGCGGTCCTCGATTTGTGCCACGAAACCGGCATCGGCTGCGGTGCCGGCCGGGAAAGCGCGAAACCGCTGGATGCCGGCAACGATGCAAGGTTCTGCCCTTCCGGATCCGCCAACGCCGCCGCACGGGCCTCTCTAACGACGTCCGCGCGTGACTTTGCGCTCGTCGGGGCCGGGCCGGCCAGCGCGTCGAGTATCGCGATGAAATTCGCTTTGCCGCGCGCATGCGTTGCACCGTAACCCTTAATCAGTCGACCGCATTGCGCGATCTCAAGCGCCAACGGGACATCCGCGGGTAACGCGCTCACGATCTCACTCAGCCAGCGCTCGATGAGCGCCTGCTCTTCGCCAAAACGCGCGGAATAAGGACGCCACCAGCGCAATGCGCCGAGTAGACGCAATAGAAGGAATCCATGTATCGACGTTGTTCGCAGACGCAGTCTGAAACTCCATGGTTCGCCGCTCCGTTCCGCCCAACGCCGTAGCGGCTTGGAAACACCGGCGGGCAGGATGGCGCACCATTCGTCAATTCCGGGCTTCAAGTATTCGACGACGCGGACGGGTTCGTCTGGTTTGGCGCCGACTTCTTCACGTATGCGTTGCAGCCGCGCATGCCGACTCTTCAGATCGCCCACGCGAATGATATCTTCATACGCCATCCACAACGCCAGGAACCGCGCGACCGCCTCGCTGACCGGATGGTTCGACGCGGCGGCGCTCCCGCGTTCGGCCGAATAAATTCGCCGCACGCGCTCGAGATAGCGATCGGCGTACTTTCGGTTCTGATAGTCCCGCTGGCGCGAATAACCGTGTGCTACCAGTGTGCGCAGCGCCTGCGGGAATTCATTGAACTCGTCGGCGACGCCACCCGCCCCGGCGCTTTGCGCCGGCACCGCGGCCGTCACCGATGTCGACGCCGCCGGGGACGAGGACTCCGCGGCGGCGAATCCCGCGGCGAAACCCAGTAGACTCGCGTCGATCTCCTTGCCCGAATCGCGAATGGCACGCTCGAAAGCGCCGCGCGCGATAGGCAGGATCCCCGCCCCGGCAATGGCGCCGAACATCACCGCGCTGACGGCGGCACCGGTCGTGCGCGCGGCGGCGTCCATGTCGAACAAGATCGCGCGCCGGGAGAAACGCCGAATCGCTTCTTTCAGGCGCTCGTCATCGAATCGACCGTCCCCCATGGCGGATTTCTCGGCAACCGTCAGCGTGCGGTGACTCGATGCGATGACGACGGTACGCTCTGGATTGACGAGACCCGACTGCGCTGCTCTTGTCGCTTCGAGAAGTTCCGAGGAAACCATCAGGTCGATCTGGCCGGGAACGGGCGAGAGGGCGAGAACGAACCGCTCACCCGTATCGGCACCCGGAACGATTTCCAAATAATACGTCGTCGCACCGGTACGCTGCGCCACACCGGGAATGGACGTTCGTTGGGCAAGAAAGCCGCTCGCTTCCGCCGCGCGCGTCAGCCAATCCGCAAGGACCCCGCCGCCCTCTCCGCCGAGCGCGCCAATCAGGATCGAAATAGGTTGAGCCGAACTCACGAAATGACCGCTCGACGCTGCATGAGACGAATCGCGCCCATCCGCACACGGTCCAGAAAGCGATCCCATCCCGTCGGATGTTGCACGATCTCGGCTCGATAGAAGGAGGGACACAAGGTTGCCGCATGCGCGACTTCGCCGCACAAGCCGCATCCGACGCAACCGTGATTCACCGACGCCACCGGATCGATCTTGAGTGGATCGCTGCTCGTCTTGACGGTGAGCGAAGGGCAGCCGGACAAGCGAATACAGGAATGGTCTCCGGTGCAGACATCCTCATCGACACCGAAGCGCGTGCGCACGATCCGCTCGCGGCGCTGCAGCGCGCGCGCCATAAGCGGGCGAACGCGTCGCTCGCGTTCGAGCTGGCACTCGCCTTCGGCCACAATCACTTTCAAGCCGCTGTAAGACGAGGTCAGCGCCGCGCGCAACGTCTTCATGACTTCACTCACGCGATAGGTATGCACGGTGCGCAACCATTTCACGCCCAGACCGGTGAGCGTGCGCTCTATCGTCCTATCCGTGTGCGTCCGGCTACGCTGCGCCTGCGCAACGTCGACCGGTTGTTCGGTTTGCAGCGGCGTCGAAATGATTTCCTGGGTTCCCGTCGCCGACGTGTAGCCGTTCTTGAACACTAACAAAATGGCGTCGTCACGATTGAGCAGCGTCGACGTGACGCCCGATAGCAATCCGTTGTGCCAAAAGCCGCCGTCGCCCATGACCGCGATCGGGCGTGTCGCCATCATCGGGCGCACGCCCGCCGAACTCGCGAGGCTCATGCCGTAGCCGAGTATCGAGTTGCCGAGCGAAAACGGCTCGAACGTCGCGAACGCGTGGCAGCCGATGTCGCCGGCGATATGCACCGGGCCGAACTCTTGCTGCACCAATTTCAGCGCGGCAAAAACCGGTCGCTCGGGACAACCCACGCAAAAGGTCGGAGGACGCGTTGGCAAGAGATCGCCGAGCAGGTGCTGCGCGTCGCCGCGACGCTGTTCGATCTCGCGAACCCAGTTTTCAACGGCGGCGATATTGCCGCCGCTACCGTATCGCTTCAGAAATACGAGCAATCCGCGCAGCATCGTCTCGACGGTATACTCGCCGGCCATGGGCAGGAAATCCTTGCCGTGCAGCGCCGCTTGAACGTCGCCGCGACGCAGAATCGTCGCGATTTCCTGTTCGATGAATTCAGGCTGCCCCTCCTCCACGACGAGCACCGCGCGCTTGCCGGCGCAGAACCGCGTTATTTGTTCCGGCACCAGCGGATAAACCGCATTCAGCACCAGCACCGGCAGTTTCGTCCGACCGCCGATGTCGGCCAACTCGAACTGCTGCAGCGCGCGTATCAAGGTGTTGAACAATCCGCCTTGAACGACGAGCCCGACCTCGCCGCGCACCGGGCCGATGAACTCGTTTATGTTGCGATCGCCGATGAACTTGCGCGCCGCCGGCATTCGCACATCGGCTTTGAGTTTTTCCTGCCGAAACGTCGCCGGCGGATGCGACAGCCGGTCGTAGTTGAATTCCGGCGGCCCGTGCAGTCGTGCGTTGCGGGAAATGAGCGGCCGCCGATTGTCCTTCGCCCGGAAGCGGCCGTGCACGTGGCAGGCGCGAATGCGCAATTCCATCATGACCGGCATGTTCGAGGTTTCCGAAAGCTCGAACGCCTGCTCGACGAGATCGACGATCGTTGGCAGGTTCGGCCGCGGATCGAACAAGCAAATCGAGGACTTCAGCGCGTAGGCGTGGCTGCGTTCCTGAATAACGCTCGCACCCTCGCCATAGTCCTCGCCGAGCACGATCAGCGTCCCGCCGACCACGCCGGCGGACGCCAGATTCGACAGTGCGTCCGAAGCAACGTTGGTGCCGACGATCGATTTCCACGTGGCCGCGCCGCGCATCGGGTAGTTGATAGAAGCCCCAAGCATGGCGGCGGCGGCCGATTCGTTGGCGCAGGCTTCCACGTGGACGCCGAGTTCAGCCAGATAATCGCGAGCCTGCACCGCGACGTCGAGCAAATGCGATACCGGCGCCCCCTGGTAGCCGCCGATGTACGAAACCCCCGCCTGGAGCAGCGCCTTGGCCACGGCAAGGATGCCCTCGCCGCGGAATTCGGCGCCATCGCCCAGCCGCAACAGTTCGATTTCTCTACGGAACGATACTTCCATAAACCCGCCGTTGTGACGTTCTCCGCCGCTGCCGGGGTTGCGGCCTGGCCATCCACCTTCCGCTGCAGGCACCGGGAACGTGCGCGCCTGCACGCGGCCTTATCATAGGGGCCCATCATGCGGATTAAGCAAGTTTATTTGTTGAATTGTTTGGATTCAAACGAAGAATCTTGATCGGACCGCCGGTTGCGACGGGCCGAGTGGGTGCGCGAAACACAAAGCCCAGCGGGCGCTCTATTGCGCCCGCTGGGGTTGAACGCCGCGATTCACGGCGTTTCTACAGCGTAACTACCAGGGCCAGTGCTTGTGGTGATCGCCCTTGAAACACTCGAACCGGTTGACACCGGTACCGCTGAAGTCGAGGCCACCGTTCACTTCATGCTTGTACTTCACGAGCACGTCGTCGCAAACCGTCTTCGTCGTTTCGAGGTTACCCCCGCAGCGAAAGTTGTTGATGTCATTCGGATCGCCACCCTTGTAGATGGCTGTCTGCGGATATGGGCAAAGCGGGCGCTGGGCGATCGATCCGTCGGCGTTTGTCTTTTGCGCCAAGATACTGTTCGGCGCTTTGCCGTTCTCTACCCAATCCACCAGCGCATCGAAAAGACCCTGCGGCTGCGGTCCCACGCCGCCGGCGCAATGCGCGACACCGGGAGCACGGAACAGTCGATAAAACTTCTGCACGTGCCGGAAGTCGATGTCGTTGCCCTTTCCGAAGAAGTGGTGATCGAAACCAAAGTGGTGATCGTTGCGGTTGTCGTAGCGGTCAGCCATCTGACGGTAATAGTTGATCACCCCGCGCGGCATGATGAGCTGGTCGTTGGCACCCACCATGGTGATCATCTTTCCGCCGCTGCGACGGTACGTGTCGAGATCACCGAAGGTATCGGTGACATCGGCGATGTTGCGCGAGCCGTCCTGAGCCACTTGCGAATAACCGTCGAGCGAGACCGTCGTCCAGTCGAAGGTTAGATCATGTGTGTTCCACTGAAACTGTATGACGCCGAGGAAGAACGGCGCGTTGCCATTCAGGCCAAAGAAACCTTGTGGCGTCCCGCGTTCCAGGCCAAACCAAATCTTGTTGCCCTTGGCATTGCGCGGCCCATCCCAGATCTTGTTGATCGCCGCGGCTTCCTGCGGCGTGAGGCAGTTCGCGGCCGGTGCCGTGGGTGCGCCGCAAATATTGGCGGCGGCATCGAACTCGCAGGTGCGCGTATCGTCGATGACGCCGTCGACTACTCCGTCGTTGGCGTCGCAGGCCGCGACCGCCGAGGCGTTCGTCTGGTCTATCTTGGCCGAGGTAACCACCGCCCCGACCAGATCCTTCATCCCGATCTGGCCCCACATCTGGGCCGTCTGAAAGCGCGTCCAGTACATCGCCGGCGCGTTGGCGAGTATGCCGTCTAGCTCGGTGCCGAGTTCCTGCGCTAGCACGTAGCCCTGGCGTCCACCGGTCGAGCAGCCGTTCCAGTAGTTGTACGCGGGCTTCTTGCCGTAGTAATCCTTCGCGACGGACTTCGCAAAGATCACCTGCGCCTTCATACCGTTGCGAATGAAGTCGTTGATAAACTGGAGGTTGTACGTGCCATCGGCATTTACGCCCGGCGCGCAGTTGCCACCGACGTGGCCGGTGTCGTTACCGGAACCGACGTAACCCGCATTCACCGGACCGATCACGTTGAGGCTGCCGGAACAACCGCCGCCGCCGATCCCTTGCGTGCGTCCGTTCCAAGCGCCTTCCACGCCGCCGGTACCGCCGTCGAGCGAGTTGAGCGGAAGGCCCACGCGCACATTGATGTTTTGATTTGGATTCGTGCCGAACAGGATGTCAACCTGACAGAAAGACACGTTGTTTCCCGCCGCGGGCGTGATTTGACTGGTCGCGGATTTGACGGACGGATTGCCGGCGAGACCGTTAGCCGGATCGGTGGCCAATTCCGTGCACGCTACTGGTTTGGGTTGCGGGAACTTGAACTTGTGCTTAAAAGTGGCCGATGCCGTAACCGGCGCGATGAGCGCGAAAGCAGCCACCGCGGCGGGCAAAATGAGATACCAGGGACGTTTCATACTCTCCTCCATCACTCGATAGACTTTGTTTGGCGCCAAATGTGGCGGAAAAATAAAGAAAAAACCAGAACGCCGTCCTAGCGTCACACCGAGCCACCCTTCGGCGCGAACCAATCTATCGGAAGTTGCAACCGCTATCTTGCCCTGGAGCGACCCGGATGAATCGGCGTCGGCTGCGGAGCCGACAATCAGCCACTTGCGCGGCTTTTGGACTGCGGAACTTGAAAAGCCATCGCGCGAATTTCCCGAGGCGCCGCGCCGTAGCGGACGCGAAATGCCCGACTGAAATGAGCGGGCGAACTGAAGCCCCACTCGTAGGCAATATCGCTGATGCTTACTTCGGTTGCGGGCTGCATCAGGCGGCGGTAACAACCATCTAAGCGTTCCTGCCAGACCCATTCCATGACGTGTTGCGACTGCGCGGTGAACAGGCGCTGGATGTGGCGCGCCGACAGTCCGACCCCGGCCGCGATGAAATCGGTGTCGAGCGTTGGGTCGCAAAGATGATCGTGAATAAAAGCCTTGATCCGCTTCACGTGGTAAACGTCGAGACGCGACGGCGCGCACGACGCCGAAAGGCCCGTTGATTCCAACGAGAGCGCGAGCAGATCGTACGTGGGACTCTCCATGTCCGCCGCATCGGGCGCGTCCGGGGCCGCGAGTAGGCGTCGAAGCGACCGGACATGGTCTAGGAAGATCGGGCTCAACGCCGGGTCGAGGCGTATCGGGTTCTGCGTGAACCGTTCCCAATCGGGCAGGCGCTCGACCAAGTGGCGAACCGGCACGGAGATACAAAAGGCACGGCAACGGCTCCCCAGCGTGAGCCTGCGCGGACGCCGGTCGTCCTCGAGGTAGAGACTTCCGCTATCGACCTGCTTGTAGTGCCGGCCCTGCTCGAGAATGGCGCGGCCCTCGATATGAACGTGAATCGATACCGAGTCCTCAACCGGCAGGAACATTACTCGGTGGGGCGAGGCCGTCACCTCGACCAGCCGCAGGCCGCCGAGCGCGCGCACGTTACAGCGCCCTTCAAATCCCACGGCTTCGCTTCGCTCGATGACAATCGCGCTCTTGCGAAAGGCGAGAAAGCTCTCCTGCCAAAACGAAGCGCGCTTGCGCGGAACGACGGAGTTTGTGTCTACGGTGATCACGGTGCTCCCACGCCCCCCTTGATTGCGTGGTGAGGATATTGCCGTAAGCAGCGCCTACGTCAAGAGCTATTACAAAGGAGGTGCCGCGGAAGGTCTTGTACCCGTGACTTACGTATACCGGAAGCGCATGATTGGTCATTAATTAGAGCTACTTAGTGAACTGATCTCATTTAATCGATGAGTTTTCACCGGGTTGACCTCAATCTGTTGGCGGTTTTTTACGCCATCTTCGAAACCCGTTGCGTTACTGCCGCAGCCGAGCGCTTCGACGCCGACCCAGCCATTGCCTGGATGCGCCGCCAGTTGTTCGAATCGTTTGGTGAAGGCCACTCGTTCAATCCAAAGACGTCGGCTGCCGCGGTTTAGCGCCGTCGTTGTCGAGAGCCGATGAAAACACCGCGCCGCCCTTATGGATGCCGCCAAGACGCTGCGCCGCCGCTCGGCCCGATCGCGCCCGATCTGACGCGGTCGACCACATTCGCCTATGGCGATGCGGAAGAGCTGCGCGCGGTCGGCGAAGGGGAAGCGCCGGGGGATTTTTATCCGCGTTACGGCCACCCTGTCGGAAGACTGTTTGAACGGCGAATCGCCGAACTCGAGGCGGCGGACGCCGCGGTATCGTTCGCGTCCGGCATGGCGACGATCAACGCCATCTTCTGCGGTCTGCTCCAGGCCGGCGATACGGTGGCGGTTAGCCGCTATGTGTATGGCGGCGTCGAAGCGTTCGTCACCAAAGATCTACCAAGATTTGACATTGAGGTCCGCCGATTCGACCCGTTCAACGGAAACTCGATCGCCGAGGCGACCAAGACACCGGTGAGACTTATTCATATCGAAACACCGACGAATCCGCTTTGTCGGGTTGTCGATTTGAAACATATCGCCACCGTCGCGCGCCGCATCGGCAGCCTGGTGTGTGTCGATGCCACGTTTCTTCCGCCGCCGTTTCAACAACCGCTGGCGCATGGCGCCGATTTGGTGATGCACAGCGCCACCAAGATATTGGGCGGCCATTCGGACACGCTCGCCGGTGTGGTTTCGGGGCGACATGAATTGCTCGAACGCCTCGAGGCGTTTCGACGGCGCACCGGCGCGATTCTTTCACCCGACAGCGCTTGGCTCCTGGTTCGATCGCTTGCCACACTCGCACTGCGCACGCGGCAGGCGGCGGACAATGCCGCGCGCCTCGCTCTGTTTCTCGACCGGCTGCAAACGCAGGGCAACGTGGTCAAACAAGTCCACTATCCGGGTTTACCGCATCATCCGGACCACGCGGTTGCCGGTACGTACCTGGGGTCGTACGGTTTCATGCTGGCGTTTGAAGTGGCCGGCGGGCTGGACGCTGCCGTGAATGTCTATAACCGTCTTCGCGTCATCGCGCGCGCCGTTTCGCTCGGTGGCGTCGAATCGCTCGCCTCGATCCCGCTTCATACGTCCCATGCGATGATGTCACCCGAAGAACGACGGCGTGCCGGTATCGCGGACGGGCTGATTCGAGTCTCGGTCGGCATCGAGCTCTACGAATCACTGGAACGAGATCTTGCCACCGCGTTGAACGTCTAGGCTTCGCTCGCGGCGGAAGCGACGCGCTGGGATCGTTCCGCCGGTTTGCGCGGTCGCGCAATTCGAGAGATCCCGTTCTTCGCCCGTGACCGCCACCGGGATCCGGCCGACAATGTATTATGATGGATACCGCGGGTGCCCAACGGTTGCCCAGCCTCAAAAGGCATTCCGGCTCGCGACGCGAGCCTCGAGATTTTGATCTCCGTCAAAGTATGCCCGTCTGAGTTTGTTAGGATGACGCTTACGCTCTCACGCGGAGGCTGATGCCCCGAGCGACGTCCGGGGGCCGAGAGTCGCGTATGTTTCCCGGAACAAGAAGGAGCACCGCCGTGGGACCCGAAGTGCACGGTTTGTCACGCGAGCCGGTAGCCGTCCCCGACTACCTGGCAAAGACTTATTGGTGGGCCTATCTGCATCCACGCGCCGTCTACCTGTTCGAGCGCCAGTGGCTGGTCAATCTTATTCTTTGGGGGAATTTCGGACGATTGCGCGACGCGGCGCTGGACACGCTCGGCGAGCGCCTGGACGGCCGCACCTTGCAGATCGCGTGCGTCTACGGAAACCTCACGCGGCGACTGCTTTCGCGCCTGGATGCGAACGCTACTCTGGACGTCGTCGACATTCTGCCGATCCAGCTGGAGAATCTGACGCGCAAGCTGCCGCCCGATTCCGGCGTCAACCTGATTCATGGCGACAGTGCGGCGCTCGAGATGGCGTCCGGGTCCTACGATCGCGCCCTCCTCTTCTTTCTCTTGCACGAACAGCCCGAGGATGTTCGACGCGATACGATCGCCGAAGCGCTGCGCGTCGTTAAGCCGGGCGGCACGCTGACTATCGTGGACTATCATCGCCCGCATCCGCTGAATCCCTTTTATATTCCGATGACGGGAATTCTCGGTACGCTCGAACCGTTCGCTCTCGATTTGTGGCGGCACGATATTACCGAATGGTTTCCGCCGAACCGAGAGATCGCGAACATCGACAAACGCACGATGTTCGGCGGGCTGTATCAATTGAATAAGGTGACGGTGTGATGATGCGGGCGCGGCGCCCGCGCGGAGCCTGGCCTAAATGAAGGTCGTTGACACCGATATCGCCGTCGTCGGCGGCGGCGGCGCCGGATTGCGCGCCGCCATCGCCGCCTGCGAGCGCGATTCCAAAGCGCGCGTTGCGTTGATCTCCAAAGTCGTCCCCATGCGCAGCCACACCGTCGCCGCCGAAGGTGGATCCGCCGGCGTCATTCGCGCGGACGACAGCCTCGACAATCACTTCGACGACACCGTCTCCGGCGGCGATTGGCTGTGCGAGCAAGACGCCGTCGAATATTTCGTCGCGCACTGCGCCGAGGAAATGACCCGGCTCGAACATTGGGGCTGCCCGTGGAGCCGTCAGGCGGACGGCAACATCAACGTGCGCTACTTCGGCGGCATGAAAGTGCAGCGCACGTGGTTCGCCGCCGATCGCAGCGGCTTTCATATCCTGCACACGTTGTTTCAAACGTCGCTGCGCTATCCGGCGATTCGACGATTCGACGAATACTTCTGCACCGATTTGTTGATCGAGGACGGCGGCGTGCGCGGCGTGTTGGCGATCGAGATCGCCACCGGCGAGTTAACGCTGTTCGATTGCGCCGCGGTTATTCTCTGCACCGGCGGCGCCGGGCGTGTCTATAAGCAAAACACGAACGCCGGCACCGTAACGGGCGACGGCATGGGTCTCGCCTACCGTGTCGGCGTGCCGCTGCGCGACATGGAATTCATGCAATATCACCCGACGTGTTTGCCCGGCACCGGCATTCTGATCACCGAAGCGTGCCGCGGTGAAGGCGGCATTCTGGTGAACAAGGATGGCTATCGGTACTTGCAGGACTACGGCCTTGGGCCGCTCGATCCGTGGCCGCGGCCGAAAGCGATGGAACTCGGCCCGCGCGATCGCTTGTCGCAAGCGTTCTGGCACGAGGAAAAGAAGGGCCGCACCATTGCGACGCCGCAAGGCGCGGCGGTACATCTCGATTTGCGTCACCTTGGCGCCAAGAAGATTCACGAGCGCCTGCCGCTGATTTGCGAAGCGGCGGAGACTTTCGTCGGCGTCGATCCGGTGGAAAGCCCTATCCCCGTTTGCCCGGCGGTGCATTACACGATGGGCGGTATTCTTACTAATAGTAAATGTGAAACACCGCTTGCCGGATTGTACGCCGCCGGCGAATGTGCCAGCGTCGGCATTCACGGCGCCAATCGCCTCGGTTCGAATTCGTTGGCCGAGCTTCTGGTATTCGGCAAAGTGGCGGGCGACCGTGCCGCCGAGTATGCCCGCTCGGCGAAGCGGGCAACTGCCCGCGGACTGGCGCAGCAGGCCGAAGCGCGCGCGCAAGTCGCTCTTGCAATGCTCGGGCACGACAAAGGCGAGCGCCTCGCCGTAATTCGCGACGCGATGCGTGAAACCATGGAGATCGGTGTTGGCATTTACCGTACCGAAGAGGCATTGCGGGCAAGCTGCGCCATGCTCGGCGAATTGCGCGAACGTTACCGTCGCGGGGTCAAGCTCGACGACCGCAATCGCGCGTTCAACACCGAGTGGCTCACGGCGATCGAGCTCGGCTTCATGCTCGATGTTGCCGGTGCAATAGCGCACTCGGCGTTGCAGCGGCAGGAATCGCGCGGCGCGCATATGCGGCTTGAATTCACCGCGCGCGACGACGAGCGCTTTCTCAAGCATTCGCTCGCGCTTTATCGCGGCGATAATGAGCCCACCATCGACTACGCGCCGGTGACGATCACGAAATCGAAACCGAAGGCGCGTGTCTACGGCGGCGCCGGGAAACAGGCGGTGATGACGTGATGCTTCTCTCGCGAATCGTTGAAACTCTTCTTCGCTGGATAATGCGCGAAAGAATTCCCTCCCCCGCTTGCGGGGGAGCGCTAGGGTGGGGGCACCGGGAGCCCGCCCCCTTCCCCCGCATGCGGGGGAAGGGACGATTCCATGGAGATCGCTCTTATGAGCAACATTTCCTGCCGGCGCCACGCCGAAGGCGCGTATGACTGCGGTTCCAACCATCACGATTGAATGTTTGCGCTATAACCCGGAGACCGACAGCGAGCCGCGTTACCAGAGTTACCAGATCCCCTATTCGGAAGAGATGTCGGTGCTGCAAGGATTGCAGTACATCAAGGACCACCTCGACGGCAGTCTGACGTTTCGCTGGTCCTGCCGCATGGCGATCTGCGGCAGTTGCGGCCACATGGTCAACGGCGTGCCGACGTTGTCATGCCAGGCGTTTCTGCGCGATTACATTCCGAACGGCGTGCGCATCGAGCCCCTCACGCACTTTCCGATCGTACGCGATCTGGTAATCGACCAGAGCGATTTTCTCAAAAAACTCGAAACGATCAAACCGTATTTGATTCCGCGCGATCCGAAATCCGTAAGCGACGGACCGTATCGCCAGACCCCGGAACAAATGGACGAGTACTATCAGTACGCGCAGTGCATCAATTGCCTGCTGTGTTACGCCGCCTGCCCCCAGTACGGACTGAACCCGAACTTCACCGGTCCCGCGGCGTTCGCCCTGCTCCATCGCTACAACGCCGATTCGCGCGACGGCGGCACCGCCGAGCGCATGCCGGTGGTGAACGCCGAAGACGGCGTGTGGGGTTGCACGCTAGTGAGCTACTGCTCCGAGGTTTGCCCCAAGGGCGTCGATCCGGCGCGCGCCATCAATCAAAATAAGATCAACAGCACGAAAGATTATTTTCTTCACTTTTTGATGCCGAAGGGAGGAAGCTGACGTGGCGCAGCTCAAGACGTATACGCGCCCGATGGCTGGCTGGTGGCGGCGCAATCCTTTTTATATTTGGTACATGGTACGCGAGACGAGCTGCATTTTTATCACGGTTTATGCGCTGGTCTTGCTGGTCGGCCTGTGGCGTTTGTCCCAGGGCCAGGGCGCTTTCGACGCCTGGCGCGCGGCGCTCACGACGCCGACGTCGATCGTGTTTCACCTCGTGGCGCTGGTGCTGGTGATTTATCACTCGTGGACCTGGTTCAAGATCATGCCGAAGACCATGCCCTTCATACGCTTCGGTGGTAAACGCGTCGCGGACCGAACCATCGTCGCATCCGGTGTGATCGCCGCCCTCGTCGCCTCGGTCGTTCTATTTATCTTCGCGCGTTGGGCGGTCGCATGAAGCGCTCAAACAAGCCTATTTTCTGGTCGCTGTTCGGCGCGGGCGGCATGCTCTCGGCACTGATCGGCGCCATGCTGATCTTTATTACCGGGCTCGGCATTCCATTGGGTATCGGTTTCCCGCAGGAATCGATGACCTATTCGCAGGTGCTCGCGCTCGCGCAGAACTTCTTGGGCAAGGTGGCAATACTGGCCGTCGTTGCGCTGTTTCTGTTTCACGGCTGTCACCGTCTATATCACGGCTTGCACGACCTTGGCATCCACGTTGGGCCCGGCTTGAAGGCTATGTTTCACGGCTTCGCGGCGCTGGGTTCCCTGGCGGCACTGATTCTTCTGAGTCGCATCGGTTAGGAAAGCTCCGGCACAATAACCGACCGGTTCAACTCGCGGGGTTTTACGAACTGCGCGACAACATCGGCCACCCCGCTCGCTGGCGCGCCCAATCCAGTCGACGCTGCGCGAATTGCTTGCGACCGGACCGGTCGTCGCAGGCACGACGCAATACATCCACTAGTTCATCGACACCTTCGCTCGGCAGCAAGGTGTAGGGAATTTCAACGCCGACTTCTTGGAGCAATACTCGCGACCTTGAATCGGATGGCGCAAAATGACCGCCGATGAAGCAGCGCGGATTCATCCTTCAAGCAAGTTATCGTATTAACGTCGAACCGGACGGACGTCGTTCTCCCGTCGTCTACGTCTACGGTCGGTTGGAAGACGGCGGCACCTTTCTGGTTCGCGACAACCGCCCGCGTCCGCATTTTTACATCCGCGCTGACGCCGCCGAACGCGCCCGCGCCTTGCGGTCCCCCGAACCGCAGCTTGTCGACAAACGTACCTTCGACGGCGCCGCCGTGTGCCGGCTCGACGTAGCAACACCGCCGGATGTTCCCGGGTTGCGCGATCGGCTGCACGCGGCGGGAATCGATACCTTTGAAGCCGATGTGCGCTTCGCGGTGCATTATCTCATCGAACACGGCATCAAGGGCGGCTGCGAGATCGAAGGCGACGCGATTTCCGGTGCCGGTGTTTCCTGGATCTTCGACAATCCGGTGTTGCGCCCGGCATCGGTGCAGGTGAGTCCGCGGGTGTTGTCATTCGATATCGAAACCGACGCCACGTCCGAACGATTGCTCGCCATTTCCCTTTATGGCGCCGATAGCGATGAGGTGCTTATCGTTGACGGCGGCAACCGCTTGATGCCGGAGCACGCGACCCACTGCGTGACGGAAACCGCCGCCCTCGATGCCTTTTGCGATCGCATCAAGCACCTCGATCCTGACGTACTGACCGGCTGGAACATCATCGACTTCGATCTGTCGGTGCTCGCGCGCATGGCCGCGCGGCTGCGCCATCCGTTGAATCTCGGGCGCGAACCGGGTGCGCTTCGAATTCGCAAGGCCGACGGTTATTTCGGCAGCGGCCAGGCGACGATTCCGGGCCGCCTGGCGCTCAATGGCATCGATCTGCTGCGCGGCGCATTCGTGCGCATGGACGACTACTCGCTCGATGCCGTGGCGCGCGAAGTTCTCGGCGAAGGCAAGGCGGTTGCCGGCGACGTGCGCGACCGGATCGGGGAAATCGTCCACAACTACAAGCACGATCTCCCGCAGTTTGCACTTTACGCCCGCACCGACGCCCGCCTCGCGTTCGACATCGTCGCGAAGCTCAATCTCGTGCGGCTCGCGTTCGCACGCAGTGAGCTGACGGGCATGACGCCGGATCGCGTGGCGGCAAGTATCGCGTCATTCGACTTTTTATATTTGACCGAGCTGCAATCGCGCCGCATCGTAACGCCGACCGTGCGCTCGAGCGATTCGCGCGTGCATGCGTCGCAACATGGCGGTTATGTGCTCGAACCCGTCACCGGCTTGCATCGCAACGTCTGGGTATTCGATTTCAAGAGCCTGTATCCGAGCATCATTCGTACCTTCAATATCGACCCGTTGGCTTACGTCGCGGATCCGCCAACCGACGGCGACCTGATCGAAACTCCCGGCGGTTCGTTTCGCCGCGAACCGGCGATCCTGCCGGCGATGCTGGACAAGCTCTTTCCGCGTCGCGACGCTGCAAAGCGCGCCGGAGACGACGTCGCGGCGCATGCGATCAAGATTTTGATGAATTCGTTTTACGGCGTACTCGGCACGCCGGCCTGCCGCTTCTACAATCCGGCGCTGGCAAACGCGATCACCGGCACCGGGCGCGAGATGCTGCTCTGGTCGAAGCGCTGGTTCGAGGCGGCGGGCTACCGGGTGCTTTACGGCGATACCGACAGCCTGT
>DASWLD010000092.1:0-18336 GCA_036396275.1 Burkholderiales bacterium | reverse complement strand
TCGCCCAAGCGGTCGTTGCGTACCACGAGAACTTTCGCGGGGCTGGACATGTGGCGCGAACGCTACCCGAAACGTTCGGCCGTAGGCAAGAACGCTGCGCAGCCCCCCTCACCCCATCCCTCTCCCCACCGGCATGGAGACTTTCACCGACTTCCCCTCTCCCTCCGGGAGAGGGCAAAGGGTGAGGGCCGGCGTTCCCTCATCCTCATCCCTTCTCCCGGAGGGAGAAGGGAGCGAGCCGAGCGCGTTGCGCGCGATCCTCTTCACTTGGGGAGAGGGGGAGTTGGATCGCCGATGCGATCGTTTAGGATCGCATGAAGTTCTGGTTCAAGAGCGGGGCCTGGGCGACGAGGCGCGCACGCCGGATCGTCGGGCAACTCGTGCCGGAGAACATCCGCCGAATCGGCGTTATTCGCCACGCGGCGCTCGGCGACATGGTGCTGACCCGCCCGTTCCTGCTTGAGCTGCGCCGTCATTTTCCGAACGCCGCCATTACGTTGAGCATCGTCAGTAACTACACGCGCGGCACGCCGGAGGATCTTGTGGATCGCGTCCACACGGCCTACGGCAACGACCGTAAAGACGTACCACTGCGCCGGCAAGTCGCGCGCGCGCGCGAATTGGGCGAGCAGGATTTGCTGTTCGATCTGGCCGCTTCGGTTCGCTCTTTTTGGGTTTGCGCGCTGAATCGCGCGCGCCTCAAGATCGGTTTCCCCTACCATGCCGTGCAGCGTCCGTTGTTCTACGACGCGACCGTGCATCGCTCGGATTTTCGCTTCGAAGCGGATGTCATGCTCGACATGCTCAATCTGCTCGGATTGCGCACCGAGTTTCCGTTGCGCTATGCGCTGCCGGGCGAACCGCTCGCGCGGCCGCGCCCCTATGTACTTTATTTTGCCGGCGCCTCGTCGCCGGAGAAATGCTGGCCGGCCGAGCGCTTCGGCGATCTGATCCGCCGCATGACCCATGACTATCCCGCTTACGATCACCTCGTGCTTGAAGGGCGCGCGCAATGGGAATCGGCGCAGCGCCTATTGGCGCCGTTCGCCGGCGTTGCCAATGTCGAGCGCATCGTAAGTAACGACCTTGACGAAACGATCGCGCTCGTGAAAGGCGCGCGGCTGCTGGTCTCGAACGACACCGGCATACGCAACCTCGGCATCGCCGCCGAGATTCCAACCGTCGGCATTTTCTTTGCGACCTCGCCGTTTCTCTACTGGCCGCGAGCGCCGATACACGACAACGTGTTCAACGCCGACGGCAGCCCGCCGTCGGTCGACGCGGTGCACGCGGCCGCGCGCGCGATTCTCGCTCGTTGACATGCGTATCCTGCACCTGATGTCGCAAACCCACCTCACCGGCCCGGAGGTCTACGTCGCCACGCTGGTGCGCCGTCAGCAGCGCGACGGCCATGAATGCCTGATCGTCTCGGATACGTTGAGCGTGTCGGTACCCGCGCGTTACATCCCGATGTCCATTCACAATCGCCGCTGGCCCAATCGAGTTCGAAACATAGTGAAGCTGAGACGTCTCGTGCGGCGCGAGCGCATCGATCTGATTCACGCGCACTCGCGCGCCGCGAGCTGGCTCGCCAATATCGTCGCGCGCCTCACCGGCGTCGCGTATCTTTCGACGGTGCACGGGCGCCAGCAGGTCCACGCGTCGAGCCGGCGCTTCAATGTCTACGGTCGCCATATCATCGTCGTGTGCGAAGAGCTGGCGGTGCACCTGCGGCGCGAACTCAATATTCAAAATGCCGACATTCATGTCGTTCGCAATCCGATTGAGTGACTGTCCGGGAGAGTACCGTTAGAACCGATTTCAAGATCGCCCCCACCCTAACCCTCCCCCGCTTGCGGGGGGCGAGGTGGGGCCTTCGGCAATGCACTTAACGTGCATTGACGCCGGCGAGCGGGCGCACGGTATGTCGTGCGCCCCGGGCGGGAACGGAAGGGAGGGGGCAAGCGAACACGTCAGCGGGCGGGTGGCATGGATCGGCCGTCTCACCGGGCCGAAGGGCGAGCTGGCGCGGGCGCTATTGCGCGATGTCGTGCCGCGATTTCCGGCGGTCGAGTTCACGCTTGTCGGCGGCCCGGTCGACCCGGCCTTAGCCGCGCAAGCGCCCAGCAACGCGCGGCTCGTTGGGTTCATCGACGATGTCGCCGGCGTCATGCGCGCGCAGGATGTGATCGTCGGCGGCGGCCGCGTGCCGCTCGAAGCGATGCGGCTCGGAAAGCCGGTGATCGCGGTCGGCGAGGGTTGTTACGTCGGACCGATCACGGCCGACACCATCGCGCGCGCACGGGCGACGAACTTCGGCGACTGTGCCGCGCGCGAACCTTTCGCGCCGCAAAAGCTGGTGGAAGACCTGGCTGCGTTGCTGCGTGGCACACTGAAGCCGCCGGTGAAGGACTACCCGGAGTTTCTGCATGAATACGACCCGGAGCTTGTGTACGCACAGGTGACGAAGGTCTACCGCGACGCTGCGATCGACGCGTATCTCGATCGATTCCGCGAGTTGCCGGTGCTAACTTACCATCGCGTCGTGGCGGAGCCTCCGAGCGAATCGCGTTTCAATATTTACGTCACGCAAGCGGAGTTGGATCGGCAACTCGGCGCGCTCAAAGCACGCGGCTACGAGACCGTGACCTTTCGCGACATTGCCGCGGGTCGCCGCGCCCGCAAGCCCGTGATTCTCACGTTCGACGACGGTTACGCCGACAACTACGGGCAACTGCTTCCGCTGCTCGAACGGCACGATGCCAAGGCCGTAATTTTCGCGCTCGGCGATCGCACGATCCGCACGAACGCCTGGGACGCGGCCGCGGGCGAGCCGCAAGCGCAACTGATGGACGACGCGCAATTGCGTGCCTGCCACGCGAGCGGGCGCGTCGAAATCGGCTCCCACGGGCTCGCGCATCGACGCCTGCCGCAACTCGACGACGCCGCGGCGGCGCAAGAAATCACCGATTCGAAGCGCGCGCTCGAAGCGCTCGTGGGCGGCGAGATCGCGTCGTTTGCGTATCCGTACGGCGACTACGGCGCACGCGAAGCGCAAGCCGTGAAGCGCGCCGGCTACTTGTTCGGCATCGGCACCGTGAACGGACCGCTACGCATCGGCGCCGACCGCTATCGCATCCGCCGCATAACCGTATTTCCGAACACCGGTCGTTTCGGCTTCTGGAAGAAAACGAGCGGCTACTATCTGCGCTACTGCAAGCTCAAGGGCAAGGACTTCTGATGACGGCATCGCGGAAGATTTTGGTCGTGCGCGTGGGCCGCGCCGGCGATATCGTGATGATCACCGCGGCGCTGCGCCGATTGCTGGCGCGCGACCCGACGGCCGGTGTGCACGTGTTGACAAGTTCGGACGGCAACCGCGTACTGCGGGACTTCGATCCGCGCGTCACTCGCATCCTGCTGTACGATAGAAAATCCCTGACCGAAGTTTTCCGCCGCCGTGCCTTGCGCCGTATGATCCGCGCGGAAGCTTACGACGACATCTATTGTTTCGAGTTGAACCCGAGCTATCAAAACTTGTGGCGCGACAGCGGCGCCACCGTGCACACGGTGCAAAACAGCAGCGCGGCGATCAACTATGCCGTGCGCTGCCTGCGCGTCGTCGATCCGGACTACGACGAAAGCCGCGAACCGCAGTGGGTGCAGCTGCCCGTGACCGCCGCGGGCCGGGAGAAGGCGCGCGCCTTGTTGCAACAAGCGGGAGTCGAGGACGACGCTTTTATCGTCGGCTTGCACCCGAGCTTCAGCGGGTTGAGCAAGTCGTGGATCCGCAGCCTGGTCCATCGCCGCCAAAAAGCCTGGCCAGCGGAATCGTACGGGACGTTGGCAAAATTGTTGACCGACCACGCTGCTCAGCGCGGAATCAAGCTTCGCGTGATCCTGGATATGTTGCCGGAAGATCGTGCCATAGGAGAGAAAGTGGTGGACGCCAGCGGCGACCGGATTACTCTGCTAGCGGCACCGCCGGATTTCGATCGCTACAAGGCGGTGTTGGCGCGCATGGATCTGCTGCTGGCGCCCAATACCGGACCGATGCACATCGCGAGTGCGGTCGGCACGAACGTCGTTGCGCTGTTCGCCGGCCTCGACCCACGCGATTGCGCTCCGTATGTTCCAACGTCCCGGGTCGCGCTGTTGCGAGCCGAAGATTCGCCGAATCCAGAACTTGGATTGGGCGCCATTTCGGCGCCGCAGGCATTCGCTGCTTGTCGCCGTTACCTGCCCCAAGTCGCCGCAACACGGTCGAAAGGAAGCACGGTATGAGCACTTCGCGACCTCGACGTCGCGAACCGTCTGGCGTTCGAGATTGACAAGAATGGCGTGCAGCGCTTCAACGTCCCGATCGACCGATACGATGACGCTGGCGCGAGGCCTACGAGTGTTAGCGGGGGCGGTCATGCGTTTGCGGCGTCGTGTCCTGAAATCGAGGCGCACTTAAGCATCGCGAATCTTGCGCGCGATCATGAAAAATGCCGAGCCGGTGTACAAGTAATTCCTAAGCGTATAGGAGAAAAATTGCGCCACCGGCGTGTCGCCGATATGGGACTTGTTGCCGCTCATGGTCGTACATACGCGGAACCCGCATCGCTCAAGCAGCGCGCGCATCGAGGCGGGTGAGAAGTAGAACACATGGTGGTCGGAATCGTAGTATCTGCCGATATTCTGGCGCCGAATTTTCAATTTCTCCAGTCGGAACTTGAGACGCGATGCGAGCGCGTCGATATTCGGCACGCCGACATAGAAATAGCCGCCGGGTTTCAGCCACCGGTTCAGCCGGCATAAATCGGCCACCGGAAATTTTAGATGTTCGACGACGTGGTGCGCGTGCACCAGATCGAATGATGCCGCGGGCCAATCGATGGCGCCGAGGCTTCCGCACCGTACGTCCACGCCGAGGCGTTTCGCCGCGCGCCGCGTCGAATCGCAATCGACGTCGTAGCCCACCGCGCGCCAGCCGTTCGCCAGCGCGGCCCTGATGAAGTTGCCGTTGCCGCAGCCGAAATCGAGCACGTTTCCCGCTACCGGCAGGAATTTCTTGATGGCGCGGAATTTGATCCGATTTGTCCGCTCCTGTCCGGCCGAGATTTCGTCGCCGGCCGTGTCGGTCGCTCCCGCGCTCGAATAAAACCGTGCGAGGTATTCATCGGTGTAAACCGGATTCAAGAACTGCACCCGGCAATCGCGACAGCGAAAGATTCGGTTGCCACGAAAGTCGCGGTGGTAAAGCTCGATCCGGTCCGACCGGCACAGCGGACAACGGGTATAGGGGGCGTCGTAGGTCGGCGCGTTCGTTGCTGGCACCACGTTCATCGATCAAGGGTCTCTTATCAAAATAATATGGCTGCCGATGTCCGGACCATCGTGCTCGGAGAAATAGACGGACATGTCGCTAATCGCATGTCGAATCTCGGTTCCGCCATCGAACGCGTGGAAGTGCGTGAACGTTTCCGACACGATCTCGCAAAAACGTTCCCGCGTAATTCCGGAACGCCGGATGCCATATGGCCAGAATTCCATGAACACGGGTACCCGGGCATGCGTTCGCAGAAAATTTCTTGCACCCGCCAGGAACCGCCCTTCGTGGCCTTGTATGTCCATCCAAATCAGCTTGATTGCCGTTGGCGGCACGCCCAGCCGACCCTGTTCCAGGAAATCGTCGAACCGCACCGCTTCGATCGCGGTGGTGCGGCGTTGCATTTCGTTTTGTGCGCCGTCTTCGGTTAGCACCCGCACCCGATGATCGCCGAAGTTCTTCGGGCTCAATTCGAATTCCAATGTCGAGTTCCGATCGGACAGCGCGAGATTGACCGCCGCTATTTTTCCTTCAAGCCGGTTCTGGCGGATGTTGCGCTGTAATAGGCGAAAGCTTTCCGGATACGGCTCGAAGGCGACGGCTTTCTCGAAGATATTGCGCCGCATCATCGCGATGCAAATCATGCCGACGTAGCCGCCGACGTCGAGCACGCACCCCGAGGGTTCGTTGGCGAGGAAGTGATTGCGATGCAGCCACTCGCGAACGAACTTGATGCCGTCTATCTCGAAGTGACGATACACGTGCAGCGTCCTTCCGAGTTGGCGATCCTTGCTATCAAACGACAGCAGACCGTTCTCCGTTTCGATGGTGCCGGTGTGCCGGGGCGGCAGATACACCGCAAAAAACCATCTCAGGCGTCGGGCGAAGCGAAGGTATCGGTTCGGATGAATGTTCAAAGTCGAAGTCATGTCGGATGCGTTCACGCTTGGTTGCTACCGCTCGCCATCAATTTATCGAGCATCGCGGTTACATCGGCAACGGCAATGCGATCCATGGTCCCCGCGTCGCGTACACGCGTCCCCCACGGTACTTCCTCCACCGGAAGACCGAACTTCGCATCGATCGCCTCCGGGTAGCGATTGACCACGTAGTCGGCGCTGAGATACGGGCGCGCGCGGACCGGGTTGGTGCAGGCGTATAGGCCGATGACCGGCGTGCCAACCGCGGTCGCCATGTGCGCCGGGCCGGAGTCGGGCGCGACGAGGACGGTTGCGCGCGCGATCACGGCGAGCAATTGTTTGAGATCGGTGCGGCCGACGAGATCGATCGGCCGGCAGCGTGCGCGCGCCGCGATCGCTTGCGCATACTCGCGTTCGATCTCCGAAGGCCCGCCCGTGAGCACGACGCGCAGCCCGCGCCGCTCGGCGGCGTAGTTGGCAACGGCCGCGTAGCCGGCCGCGTGCCAATTTCGATAGCTCATGCTCGAACATGGGCTGATGACGAGAATCGGTGCGCCGGGTCCGAGCGCGGACTCCGCGAAGGCGCGCGCGTCATCGGGGATGGGAATGTCCCAGCGCAGCACGCGGGTACGTATTCCGAGCGCCTCGGTGAATCCGAAGAAACTGTCCTGTACGTGTTCGCGTTTTCGCGCCGCGATACGCCGGTTCGTGAACAACCACTGAAAATCCCGGGCCCGCGGCCGATCGAAACCGAGGCGTACCGGACTCGACACGCACAGGCTCGCGAGACTGGCACGCGGCGACATCTGCATGTGCAGCAGCGCGTCGAACTTCCGCCCGCGAAGATAGCGACGCAACTCGGCGTAGCCACGCAGGCCGTGTGCCTTGTCGAGCACCACGAATTCGATATCCGGAATATCTCGTACCAGGCCGTGTTCGGTTCGGCCGATGATCCAAGTGAGCCCGGTTTGCGGCCACGCGTGCCGGATCGTGCGTACAATAGGCAGCATGTGGCAGATATCGCCGAGCGCCGACAGGCGCAGCAGACACAGACTCGCGGGCGGCGACGGGAACGGAAGCGGCATTAGTCGATGAAGCCGGTGCGCATACGATCGGACGGCGCCGCCATCGTATACGACGCCGACGCGATCGACAAAATCGATTTCGCGTTTTTCGATCCGGCGACATGGCGCGACCGCGACGCACTGATCGGCCAAGCGCGCGGGCGTGGAGCCGCCTGGATCGTGCGCCACGACGGTCGCGAGCTGGTGCTTCGCCACTACCGGCGCGGCGGCATTTTCGGTCCTTGGCTCGGTGATCGCTATCTTTGGCTGGGATTCGCGCGCAGCCGCGGCGCGCGCGAATGGCGTCTCCTGGCCGATCTTCATGCCCGCGGTCTAGCGGTCCCGCGGCCGATCGCCGCCGGCGTGCGACGCCGCGGCTTGATCTACCGCGCCGACCTCGTCACCGAGCGCATCGCCGCGGCCGAGTCCCTGGCGCGGCGGCTTTCGCACGCGCCGCTCGACGTCGAAGCGTGGCGCGCGATCGGTCGATGCATTCGCCGATTTCACGCGGTCGGCGTGTACCACGCCGACCTCAACGCGCACAACGTTCTGCTCGCGGCAAGCGGCGTGCACTTGATCGACTTCGACCGAGGTCGCTTGCGCCCGTCCGGACCGTGGGAGTCCGCGAATCTCGCGCGCTTGCGTCGTTCGCTCGATAAGCTCGCTCGCGAAGACAAGCAATTTGGTTTTCGTGAAGAGGATTGGTCCGCGTTACTCGCGGCTTACGCGGGCAACCCCAACGCCGGGCACAGCTCCGCCAACGCCGCTACATAGTCGTCGATCACGCCGCTGCGCTCGGCGATGAGGCGCGCGGCGTTTTTTCCAAGCGTTGCGGTTTTGTCCGGTTGCGCCAGCAATTCGTTCAACGTCGATGACAACGCGTCGAGCGACGGCAATTGAATCCCCGCCTCGTTCGCGGTAAGGAGGGCCGCCTCCTCGGCGAAGTTCTCCATGTGCGGTCCAAAAATCACCGCTTTACCGAGACGCGCGGGCTCCAAGATATTGTGCCCACCGAACGGTTCGAACGAACCGCCCATGACGACGACCTCGGCGCCCGCCATTAACGCGCCAAGCTCGCCGAGCGTATCGGCGAGATACACCTCGGTATCGGGCGCGATCGGCTCGCGCCGGGTGCGCACGGCGACGCGCGCGCCAAGCGGCGTGAGAGCCGCGAGAATCTCGGCAAGCCGCCGCGGATGGCGCGGTGCGACTACGAGCAGCCGCCCTTCGTGACGGCATGCGCGCCATTGTTCGAGAATCGCCCGCTCCTCGTTCTCGCGGGTCGATGCCGCCAGCACGTAGGGCCGCCCCAGCGCGATCGGCGCCGGCGCATCGCCGGCCACGGCGAATTTGAGATTTCCAATCGTACGCACGCGGCCGGCCTCGACGCCGAGCGATAAGAACGTTTCGGCGTCGGCGGCGGTGCGCGCCAGCACGGCGCGTACGCGCGTGAGTGTTTCGCGCTGCACGCGCCGCCACCAGCGGTTTTCGTGCAGGCTGCGCAGCGACAGGCGGCCGTTCACGACGATGATCGGCACGGCCGCGCCGGCGCACGCCTGATACAAATGCGGCCAAAGCTCCGTTTCCATGACCAGCAGGCACGCCGGTTTCAGCCGGCGCACGAAATGCCGCACCGCGAACGGCCAGTCGATCGGGAGGTAGCGATGCGACACGCAATCGCCGAGGCGTTCGCGGGCGATGGCGGCGCCGGTGGGTGTCACGGTAGTCAACACGACGCGGCCGTTTGGAGCGCGCGCGGCGAGGCGGCGCACCAGCACGACGGCGGCATTTACCTCGCCGACCGAGGCCGCGTGCAGCCAAGTCGCGCCGGCGGAATCGGCGCGCCGCGCGAAACCGAGCCGTTCGCGCAAATAGCGTGGGTCCCGGTAGCGTAGGGCGGTCCACAGCGTGTAGCCGATGAAGATCGGCGCGAGCAGCCACACGAGCAGGCGATAGCGGTACATGCGTCGAGCGTTCCGGCGATTATTTTTCGAGGCGCGCGCAGCATCGCCGATTTGGCGCGCGCTGCCAACCGGATCGGGTGGGGGCGGCGCGGTCGCCGCGCGCGAAGGTCAACGGGTGGACGTCGTTAGCGGCGCCAGAACTCGATTGACCCGATCGACATCGTCCTCGTTCAGGTCGCCCACCGCGGCTTGCAGGCGCAGATGCTAAAGAATCGTGTTGTAGCGGGCGGCCGAAAATAACCGCGGGACAATCGGGGATTGGCGACTGAAAACGCTCAAACGCCGATGCGGCGCAGCGTGTTAGTCATCCTGCTCACGGGGGCGGGCACCGCAGGACGTTCGCGGCGCTATTGTTTAGCGGCCTGCCGGTGGTGGCTGAACAGCGGCGACACTCTTTGGAAAACGGACTTGGGGGTGAAGAAACGTTCTCGAGGGGTTGAACCGCGGTTTCGCGTAACGACGCTTCACGCTATTAACAATGATCAATTCCGCAAAGCGGAGAACGGCAGCTCCCATAGTCCGAGGAACTTATGTTGAGCAGGGTACATCTCGGAATAAACCACGATCGGGTCCGGCAAATTAAACGGAGAAAGAAGAAGATTCCGGTCCCGGCATCTGCCGGGCCGTATGTTGGCCCCATTCCTCCATCCATAGCGCCGAAGGTGAGTGGTTGCCAAGAGATAGCGGGCGCCGCACCGGGAGAAGTTGTCGAGAGCCTTCTCGATGTCCTTTACCGGCAAATGCTGTAACACGTCTCGACAAATCAAGAGATCCGCGGATGGGATATCATCCGCGACAAAATCCAAATGCCGAAAACTGTATTGCGGGTAGTTTGTTCTATGCCGCTCGATTAAGCGGCCGACAATATCGCAACCCGTGTAACGAACGCTACCGGCCACCGTCCGAAGAACCAACGGCATCCAAGTGAAGTCGCCGCACGCCACATCGACAATGTCGATTATTTTGAAGTCTGCGACGATTCTGGCGACGATGCTTCGGGTTGTCGCCGTCGCTTCAAGCGTGGATCCGGCCCCTGACGCATCTTCGCCGCCCCAATATCCACTCTCGTAGATGGATGTAAAAGCCTCTTCTCTCGCCTTGCTTGCCGCCGTGGTCTTGTTAGACATGTAAATTCCCAAAAAAGAGTGAACGCTGTTCCGGTGATGCCGGTTCGATCGGGAAGGATTTCGGTGCCCGATCGTTAACGGCAACGGGCACGCGCATAACAAACTGCCGCACCTTCAGCGAGTACCCATGCGGAGCAACCGCTAAGCCTTTTACATGTACCGCAGCGTGCTTGTAATTCAGTTTAAGGTAAACCCCCGGCTCTGCCGGGGGACTCTCCGAGGTTTGACCTATGCGGCGGTCGCCACAAATATATATTTCCCTCCCCCTGGAAGGGGGAGGGCGAGGGTGGGGGTGCAGCGTCAACGGTGTGCACGGACCGCAACGTCTCTCCCCCATCCCAACCTTCCCCCATCAAGGGGGAAGGAGAAAAAATCCGCCGCCTTCAGTCGGCTCACGGTGTTACTGGCGCCTTTGGGGCGCTCACCCAATAAGCTCCCGGCTTTGCCGGGGGTCATTTAACTCGGCCGCAAGAGTACAGCAGTAAGGGCTGCGTCAGGTAGGCGCCGTTCCTGCCCTGCGATACCGGCAACAACGACGGTGGTAGGTGGCGCGTTCTGTGGCGGCACGTCCGCGAGAACTCAGTTGGTTCTTTTACTCGGTTAGAAAGTGAACCCGAGCGGCGCGGGGGAGTTAAGGAGCGGTGGAACAACCGTTTCGAGGATCGAGGTGCGGTCCCAGCTCTGTTGGCTGAGCCGTTCGATACGAATCGCTTCCATGGCGGGCGCGGCGCCGACGATGGCGACGAGCCGCCCGCCGGGGGCGAGTTGTTCGCGTAGCTCGTTCGGCAGTAACGGCATGGACCCGGTTGCCAGGATCGCGTCGTACGGCGCATGCGCCGGCCAGCCGCGCGCGGCGTCACCGATTTCGACCGAAACGTTCCGAATGCCGCGCGCGCTCAACAATTGTTTCGTCCGTTCGGCGCGCCCGGTATTGATTTCGACGGCATAGACTTGCGCGGCGAGCGCGGCCAGCAACGCCGTCACGTACCCGCTGCCGGTGCCGATCTCCAACACCTTGTCCCTCGCGCCGACGTTAAGCGCTTGCAACAAGCGCGCTTCGAGTCTCGGCGCCATCATGATGTGCCCGTCGCCGAGCGGTAGGTTCATATCGACATAGGCGAGGTTGCGGTATTCGGGCGCGACGAAATCCTCGCGCGGCGTGCGGCGGATGGCATCGAGCAAGCGCTCGTCCGCGACTTCCCACGGTCGAATCTGCTGATCGACCATTTTGCGGCGCGCGCTTTCGAAATCGATGGGCTGCATAGACGTACAACCGGTGGGGCCAAGGCGGCGTAGCCTAAGCGGTTTGATTTGCGCAGGCAAGCGAGTTGCAAACCTTGGATCGATCCTTTAGTTTGTGATCGAAGGCTGGTGGGCGAGCCGGAGTTTTCGCGAGCAGACTTGCTGTACACGGACGTACGAATGCCGCGGGCGCAGGATGCGCAGGAGCGGCGCAACGTGTGTTCGCGCCGGCGATGCCGCGCAAGACGCGCCAATTTCGCGGTAGCACAGGGATGTGCGAGAGCGATCGCCCGGCCACGGAGGGCCGTGGCTGGGGTTCATCGGCGTCACCGACGTCGCGCCATGGATGGCATGCATTACGCTGGGGGTGCCCCGAACGCCAACGCAATCGGGGCTGAGAAATACCCTTCGAACCTGATCCGGTTTATACCGGCGTAGGAAAGCTGCCTCAGTGAAATCGAAGCGCCTACGCCACCGATGTTCGCCCGCCGGGCGAGGAGTGAGCAATGAGCGCGATTCCAAAAGAATTTATCGAAAAGACGGCGTCACTGTCGGACGAGGTGACCCACCCCTATCCGGGATCACGCAAGGTTTATGTGCAAGGATCGCGTCCCGACATCCGCGTGGGAATGCGCGAAGTGCAACAGGCGCCGACCCGCTCGGTCGCCGGCCTCGAAGAGAATCCGCCGATCTATCTATACGACACCTCCGGGCCGTACACGGATCCGGCTGCCAAGATCGATCTCATGCAAGGGCTCGGACCCGCGCGGCTGCCGTGGATACTCGCACGCCATGACACCGTCGAGCTGGCCGATTTTAGTTCCGCGTACGCGCGCGCGCGGCTTGCGGACGCGACGCTCGAGCGGTTGCGGTTCGCGCACGTTCGAAAACCGCGCCGCGCGAAGTCCGGACGCAACGTCACGCAGATGCACTACGCGCGCCGAGGCGTGGTGACGCCGGAAATGGAGTACGTCGCGATTCGCGAAACGCAGCGCATGGATGAATTGCGCCGCGATCCACGCTACACACGCTACCTTAGGCAGCACCAGGGCCACGGTTTAGGCGCGGCCATCCCCGAGAGAATCACCCCCGAATTCGTACGCGATGAAGTGGCGCGCGGGCGCGCGATTATTCCGGCGAACATCAATCACCTCGAACTCGAGCCGATGATCATCGGCCGCAACTTCCGGGTGAAGATCAACACGAACATCGGCAATTCGGCCGTGACCTCGAGCATCGAAGAAGAAGTGGAAAAGATGGCGTGGTCGGCGCGCTGGGGCGGCGATACGCTGATGGATCTCTCCACCGGAAAAAATATTCACGAGACGCGCGAATGGATATTGCGCAACGCCCCGATGCCGATCGGTACCGTGCCGATCTATCAGGCGCTCGAGAAGGTGAACGGCAAAGCCGAGGAGCTGACCTGGGAAATGTTCCGCGACACGCTGATCGAACAGGCCGAGCAGGGCGTTGATTACTTCACGATCCACGCCGGCGTACGGCTGGCGTACATTCCTTACACCGCCGACCGCGTTACCGGGATCGTTTCGCGCGGGGGATCGATTCTCGCCAAATGGTGTCTTGCGCATCACGAAGAGAATTTCCTCTATACCCATTTCGAGGAAATCTGCGAGATCATGAAAGCCTACGACGTGTCATTCTCCCTGGGTGACGGGCTTCGACCCGGTTCGATCGCGGATGCCAACGACCGCGCACAATTCGCCGAACTGGAAACGCTCGGTGAGCTTACGAGGATAGCTTGGAAACACGACGTTCAAGTGATGATCGAGGGGCCGGGCCATATCCCCATGCAGCTTATTAAGGAGAACATGGACAAGGAGCTGGCGGACTGCCTCGAAGCACCGTTTTATACGCTTGGCCCCCTCACGACCGACATCGCCCCCGGTTACGACCACATCACCTCCGCCATCGGCGCGGCGCAGATCGGCTGGTTCGGCACGGCCATGCTGTGCTACGTGACGCCGAAAGAGCACCTCGGCTTGCCCGATAAGCAGGACGTGCGTGACGGCATCATCGCCTACAAGATCGCGGCGCACGCCGCCGACCTGGCGAAAGGTTTCCCCGCCGCGCAAGTGCGCGACAACGCCGTATCGAAAGCCCGCTTCGAGTTCCGCTGGGAAGACCAATTCAACCTCGGTCTCGATCCGGAAAAAGCGCGGGAGTTTCACGACGCGACCCTGCCGCAGGAGGGTGCCAAACTCGCCCACTTTTGCTCCATGTGCGGCCCGCACTTTTGCTCGATGAAAATTACCCAGGACGTGCGCGATTACGCCGAACGCGGACTGAAAGAGAAAGCGAAGGAATTTAGAGACCAAGGCGCCGAGATCTATGTGAAGGAGTAGATCGCGCACACCGATTCATTACCCAGGATGCCCCACAGGGACGTGGTAATGTCGCGAGAGGGCATGGAGGAAAAGTCGGTCGAATTCAAACAGGCCGGGCCGGAAGTTTATCGCCGGGCATGAGGCAGGCACCGGCCCTGAGCTAGTGTTGCGCTATGGCTTCGATACAAACATCGCCGTATCCGTTGGTTTTCCGCTTGGGAAACGCGCCGGCGCTCGGCTGCACCGCGCCGGCCTCGGCCGGTGTCGCGATTCGCACCAAATCCCGCGCACTCGAAGGGATGCAGAAAGAAGCGGTTGTCTGCGACGGCTCGAACGGCCGCGCATGGCGCATGGTTTCCGACGAAGGACCCTATTTGAACGGAACCGACTTGGCGCCGTTTCCGTTGGCGTTCTTCACCGCCGGCATGGCCGCGAGCTACCTATCCGCCATCGTGGCGCTGCTGAAGCAACGTGGCATCGCCTTTCGCTCGGTCCGATTCGTGCAGCACAACCGCTACTCGATGACGGGTTCCGCGATTAAAGGAACCATGACCGGCGGAGCGCTGCCGGTTCAGCTCGACCTGCATATCGACGCGGATATCGGCAAGGCCGCGCTCGCCGATCTGGCCGCCGCCGCGGTCGAGACGTCGCCCGTGACCGCGCTGCTGCGCAACAAGCTCGACAGTGAATTTTCGCTGGTCGTTGGCGATCGGCAAATCGCGACGGCGAGAGTCGCGGCGCTGGCGCGTCCGATCGACGCGCACGCGGACGGCTTCGATGCGGCGGCACCTTCAGCCACGGACTTTCGCAAAGATATTATCGAGAAGCTGGAATCCGCCGAAACCCTGATTGGCGTCGAGGGCGGCGCCGGGAGCAGTTTGACCGCGGAGCAGAACCGTATCTTGCACGTATGCGGAAACTGCACCCTGCGGGACGACGGGCTGGCGGAGATCAGAACCCAGCTCTTGAAGCCGATCGGCAGCGTCTTCCGATTCCTCGCGGCGATCGATGCCGGAGCGGACGATCGCGCGCCTTCGGGTCTCGCTTACTTGTCGGCGGGTGTCGCGTTTTGCTACATGACGCAGCTCGGGCGCTACGCCCACATCGTCAAGAAGCCGCTCGGCGACTATCGCCTGGTGCAGGATACATGCTTCGGCGAATCGGGCACGTCCGCCGACGCCGAGCCGGTTCGCACGCACGTCTTCCTCGCGGTATCCGACGACGACTACGCCCGAACACTGGTCGACATGGGGGAGCAAACCTGTTTTCTCCATGCCGCCTGCCGCGGCACCGTCCCCGTGGAAATCACGGTCGACACGCCGCCGTAACTTTCAGCGGCGAGGCGAATTGCACCGGTATCCGCGCGGCCGCGCAAGCGCGCCGAGGCGTGCGTGGTTTTCGGCGGCGCCTTTACGGATCATTCGCACGCGGTGGGTGTGGTATCGTGGCGACTGCCGGTCCAATCAGGTGAATACGTTCATGGAAAACTTCACGCCGATCAGCGCACTCCTCGGTGGCGTGCTGATCGGATCCGCGGCAGCGGTATTGCTGTGGCTCAATGGTCGCGTTGCCGGCGTCAGCGGTATTTTCAACGGTGCCCTGCTCCCGCAGTCGGGCGAGGCCGCGTGGCGCGCGATGTTTTTGCTTGGACTCGTCGCCGGCGCGTCCCTGTATGTCGCCGTGAACCCCGAGGGATATGCGCCGCGCACCGGCTTTCCGGCGACGCTCCTGGTTGTCGGCGGTTTTCTCGTGGGTTTCGGAACGCGCATGGGCGGCGGCTGCACCAGTGGGCATGGGGTGTGCGGCATCGCCCGACTTTCGATTCGGTCGGTGATCGCCACCGCGGTATTCGTCTTAGCAGGCGTGGTCACCGTACTCGTCATCCGCCATCTCGTCGGAGTGGGTGCATGAGCAAGTACGCCCGAAGTGTGAGTAAAAACGCCGCCGCGCTGGCGTCGGGGTTGGTCTTCGGCTTCGGGCTTGCGCTGTCGCACATGGTCGAGCCGACCAAAGTGCTCGCGTTTCTCGACGTGGCCGGCCGCTGGGATCCGAGTCTTGCGCTGGTGATGGCGGGTGCGGTGGCAGTCACGTTTTTTGCCTATCGCCAAATCGGTCGCCGATCGAAGCCATTGCTGGCACCGCACTTTCTTCTTCCGACAAGATCGGAGCTCGATCGTCCGTTGATCGTCGGTGCCGCGATTTTCGGAGTCGGTTGGGGGCTCGCCGGCTACTGCCCGGGACCCGGCATTGCCGCGCTCGGTCTTGGAACGTGGGAGGCACCCGTCTTCATCGCGGCGCTCGCGGCCGGCTCGCTGGCCCACCGCTGGTTTTTCGAAACCCGGAAGCAAAGATCCGACCGAGCCGCGGCCCATCGCTAGCCGGACCGATCAGTATCTAAACCGTCGCGCATACTGACGCGAATCAAGCAAATCGAATCGACAACGGTGCGCGGCTTCGCCGCTCAAGCGGCGGCAAGCACCGGCGCGCGAAACCCCGAGTCTCGAACTAGTTCTTTTTCGTGCCCGGTACGCGTACCGCGTTGTCGCGGCGCTGGTACATATTCTTTTGCATCGCCTCGGGGTAGCGATCCGGAAGATGCGATACCTTGGTGAGTCGTTCGAGCGGTTCGCCTTCAAGACGGATATCCAGCGCGTCGAGGTTGTTCTCGAGTTGCTCGGCGCTGCGCGCGCCGACGATCGCGGCGGTGACGGCGGGTCGATCCATAACCCAGCGCAAGGCCACCTGCGCCGGCGTGCCCCCAAGTTCCTCGGCGACTTTCAGTAGCTCGGTGAGCGTTTCGTCGGCATTCGCAGCGAAGAAAGGCTCCGGATAAACCCACTGTTCACCGGAGCGCGTCCCGTCGAGCGTGCGCTGCCCGGGTTTGTACTTGCCGCTGAGAAAGCCGCCGGCCAGCGGGCTCCAGGCGACAACGCCGAGCCCCTTGTGCTGGCACAACGGGATGAGCTCCTGCTCGATATCGCGCACGACCAAGCTGTATTGCGGTTGGTAACATTCGAAGCGCGCGAGCCCGTTGTGGTCGCTGATCCAAAGCGCTTCCATCAGCCGCCACGCCTGGTAGTTGCTGCACGCGATATAGCGCACCTTGCCCTGATGTACGAGATCGTCGAGCGCGCGCAGCATTTCTTCGAGCGGTGCCTGGGAGTCGACGTGATGTATGTAGTAGATGTCGACGTAGTCCATTTCGAGCCGGCGTAAGCTGTCTTCGATCGCTTGCATGATGTGCACGCGCGACATGCCCGAGTCGTTCGGCCCCGACCCCGTCGGGTTGAAGAACTTGGTGGCGACGATCGCGCCGCGACGTCGATTCCTGAGTGCTTTGCCGAGAAAAACCTCCGACTGAAAGTCGGCATAGGTGTTGGCCGTGTCGAAAAAGTTGATGCCTCGATCGATTGCCATATCGACCATGCGTTTGGAATCAGCCTCGCCGGCGCCGTGGCCGAACGTCATCGTGCCAAGACAGATTTCAGAAACTTTCAGGCCGCTGCGACCCATTCGGCGGTATTGCATGTGCCCGTCCCTTTTCCCGAGGGTTTTTAGCTTAACAGATCGGAAGATCCGGCAGCCGCCGCTCGCCGGGTTACTGCGCGCCGGATGATTCTTGGCGATTGTTATAAGGCTTCTTTGCGGCTTTGCCTCGCTCGCTGCCACGAAATCAGCTCGACCTCGCGATCGGGCAACCCGCGCTTGGCGTTGCGCTTACGCGGCGGCAGCCACATCGCTTTCGGATGCGGAAGTTCGTTTTCCGGCAGAATCATGATTCGGAAACCGAGCGGCATCGCGGTGTCCTGATCGAACAGGTCCGGGCATTCTTCCATGAACAGCTGCATGTGCGATGGATTCAGGCAGATAACCTGCGGTCGATGGCCGTGGGTCCTTTCGAAGTCTTGGATGACTTTTAGCAAGTAAGCAAACATTTACGTGTCCCTGTTTTCGCCAGCATCGTACGCGTCGGCCTTCTCCAAGAAGATGCAAGAACAATGCCCAGCAGGCGCGGAGCCGGCAGAATTACCGCTTGTACTTTGAGCGCTTTCTCCCGTCGGTAGATCCGAGATGCGCGGTGGACGTTACATGCCCGGCGCCGCGCTCGGCTGGCGGCGACTCCGGCGGCAGCCAAGCCGCCCGCGGATGCGGCAACTCCTCCTCGGAAAGCTCGATGATGCGAAAGCCGAGCGGCACCGGCCGGTCTTCGCGAAACAAGTCCGGGCATTCGTTCATCAGCTGGCGCATGTGCCGCGTGTTCAAATAGATCACTTGCGGATGCCGCCCGTGCGCGCGTTCGAACTCTTGCATGATCCGCAGAATATAACTGAGCATGCGACACCTCCTCCCAGGAATTCCG
>DASWLD010000091.1:0-30729 GCA_036396275.1 Burkholderiales bacterium | reverse complement strand
GTAATCGCCCTCATTATGGTATAAAGCCGCCCGCAGTTACGTAGTTAAACCCTAAACCCACACGCGGCATCGTCACAGGCATCCGGGTGTCCGGTCGTCCCCCACGGGAGCGGCTGGATTGATGCTTGGGATCCGCGGCGGAAAAACCCGAAGGAGATATCATGAGCAACGTCACCATGCGCCAGATGCTGGAGGCCGGCGTGCATTTCGGCCACCAGACACGTTTCTGGCACCCCAAGATGCGTCCTTTCATTTTCGGGGAACGCAACAAGATTCACATAATCAATCTGGAAAAAACCCTGCCGCTGTTTCAGGAAGCGATGCAGTTCTTGCAGCGCTTGGCAACCAATCGCGGAACGATTTTGTTCGTCGGCACCAAACGCCAAGCGCAGGAAATCGTCGCCGAGGAGGCGCAGCGCGCCGGCAGTCCGTACGTGGCCCACCGGTGGCTCGGCGGCATGCTGACGAACTACCGCACCGTGCGAAAGTCGATCGAGCGCTTGAAGCTGCTCGAAACGACCTTGGCGGACGATGCGAGCAGCCAAAAGCTCTCGAAGAAAGAATTGCTCACGCTCGAGCGCGAACGCGTGAAGCTCGAGCGCAGTCTCGGCGGCATCAAGGATATGCCGGGCCTGCCCGATGCGCTGTTCGTGATCGACGTGGGGCACGAGTACATCGCGGTCGCCGAAGCGACCAAGCTCGGCATTCCCGTGGTGGGCGTCGTCGATTCAAACTGCAAACCCGACGGCGTCGACTATGTGATACCGGGAAACGACGATGCCATTCGCGCGATTCGCTTGTACGCGCAGGCGGCGGCGGAAGCGGTGCTCGCGGGGCGCACGCAAGTCGAAATCGCCGAGGCGACCGGTGACGACGAATTCGTCGAAGTGAAAGAAGATTCGGTAAAGGTTCGGGTCACGCCGAAACGCCGCTCGGCGGCGCCGGCGCAGGCGATGGCCGACGTGGAGGCAGCCGCGCAGGCGAAGCGACCGACCCGCGGCAAGACACGCACCGGCGGCAAGAAAGCCGGTCCGGGAGAAAGCAACGAATAATCTGTCGCGGGCGCGGCAGGCGGTGAGGTATTCGATGAGTATTGCGGCGGCACAGGTGAAGGAGTTACGCGAGCGCACCGGTCTCGGGATGATGGAGTGCAAGCAGGCGCTCACTGAATCCGGCGGCGACATGGAAGCGGCGGTTGATTTGCTGCGCAAACGCGCCGGCGCGAAGGTCGAAAAGAAAGCGGGACGCACCGCGGCGGAAGGCGTGATCGGTTTGAGCTTGAGCGCGGACCGTAAGGTCGCCGCGATCGCGGAAGTGAATTGCGAGACCGATTTCGTCGCGAAGGGCGATAATTTTTCCGAGTTTGCCAATGCGGTCGCCGCCGCTGCCGCGAACGGCAACCCCGCGGATACGGGCGCGCTGGCGCGGCTCCCGATCGACGGCGGCGAATCCGTCGCCACGGCGCGCGAAGCCTTGGTCATGAAGCAAGGCGAAAACGTCGGCGTGCGCCGGTTCGTGCGCTATGGCGCGGCCCAAGGACACATCGGCGCCTACGTGCACAGCACGCGTAAGATCGGCACGTTAGTGGAACTCGACGGCGGTGATGAAGTCTTGGCGAAAGACATCGCCATGCATATCGCCGCCAGTCGCCCGGAATATTTGTCGAAGGAAGACGTTCCGGCGGCGGTGATCGAGAAGGAAAAGGAGATTTTCGTCGAGCAGGCGCTGGCGAGCGGGAAGCCGAAAGAGATTGTCGACAAAATGGTTGCCGGCCGAGTAAATAAATACCTAAACGAGATTTCGCTCCTCGGTCAGCCGTTCGTGAAGGACCAGGACACGACGATCGATAAATTGCTCAAGCAGGCCGGTGCCAAGGTCATGCGGTTTTCGCGATACGAAGTCGGCGAAGGCATCGACCGGAAGAAAGAAGATTTTGCCGCCGAAGTTATGGCACAGGTCAAAGGGAAGTGACCGCGGCGCGCCCCCCGACAAACGAGACAGTATCGCGGACGCGATTTCCGGGTCGCGCAGCCATTGAATGTCGGAGCGCCGCGGCGTGATCGCGGTTCCCAAGCCGCTGAAGTACCGTCGGGTACTGCTTAAGTTGAGCGGCGAAGCGTTGATGGGTGCTGACACCTACGGCGTCAACCGCGCCGCCACCGAGCGGATGGCGCAGGAACTGAAGAGCGCGGTCGAGAGCAACGTGCAGCTGGCGGTGGTCGTCGGCGGTGGAAATATCTTTCGCGGAGTGGCACCGGCGGCGGACGGGATGGATCGTGCCTCCGCCGACTACATCGGTATGCTCGCGACCGTCATGAACGCGCTGGCGCTGCAAGACGCGCTGGAGCGGGCCGGCGTCGGCGTGCGCGTGCAGTCGGCGATCAAGATCGATCAGGTGGTGGAATCCTACGTGCGCCGGCGCGCCATCCGTCACCTGGACGAAGGGCGTGTGGTCATCTTCGCCGCCGGCACCGGCAATCCGTTTTTTACCACCGACACCGCCGCCACACTGCGCGCCGCCGAGATCGGCGCGGAAATCGTTCTCAAAGCGACCAAGGTCGACGGCGTCTACGACCGCGATCCGCTGCGTCACGCGGACGCCAAACGCTTCGACGTAATCAGCTACAATCAAGCGCTGGCGGACCGAGTCGGCGTGATGGACGCAACGGCCATCGCGCTGTGCCGGGATCAGAAACTGCCGGTACGCGTTTTCAACATGAGCAAAGCCGGAAGCCTGCTGCGCATTCTCCAAGGCGAACCCGAAGGTACGTTGATGACAGGATAGGGCCATGGCGCAAACGTTGGATCAGATCAAGAAAGACGCGGAAGCTCGGATGGCGAAATCGGTCGAGGCGCTGAAGATCGAGCTCGGTAAGATCCGCACCGGGCGCGCGCACGCCGGACTGCTCGACCACGTGCGTGTCGACTACTACGGCACCAAGACGCCGCTCAACCAGTTGGCGAACATTTCCACCGCGGACGCACGCACGCTGACGGTGACCCCGTACGACAAAGGCGCGCTCTCGGCGATCGACAAGGCGATCCGAGAATCGGATCTCGGCTTGAACCCCGCCGCGGCCGGGCAGATTTTGCGCGTGCCGCTGCCGCCGCTGACGGAAGAACGCCGGCGCGAACTGACCAAGCACGTGCACAAGGAAGGCGAGAACGCGAAGATCGCGGTACGCAACGTACGGCGCGACAGCAATCAGCATCTGAAGGAGCAGTTGAAGAAGAAGCTGATCAGCGAAGACGACGACAAACGCGCCGAAGAAACGGTGCAGAAGATGACCGATCGATTCATCGGCGACGTCGACAAACTCGTCGCCGCCAAGGAGCAGGAGATCATGCAGGTTTGACGCCTGCGGATCCTGCGTTCATTTTCGCATGACCCGCTCGGCCGAAGTGGCGGCACCCAAGGTTCCGTCCCATATCGCGGTGATCATGGATGGCAACGGCCGCTGGGCCACGCGGCGCGGATTGCCGCGCATTGCCGGACACCGCAAAGGTCAGGAACGCGTGCGCGAGCTGGTGGAATCCGCGGGCGCCGCCGGCGTCAAGTATCTCACCCTGTTTGCGTTTTCGAGCGAGAACTGGCGGCGACCGGAGGACGAGGTTCGCGGGTTGCTCGATTTGTTTCTGGCCGCGCTCAATCGTGAAGTCAAACAGCTGCATGAAAACCAAGTGCGGTTTCGAGTCATCGGCGACCGATCCGGATTTGGCGCGCAGATCGTCACGGCGATCGACCGGGCCGAGCGACTGACGCGAGACAACGCGGCGCTAACACTCACTATCGCGGCGAACTATGGCGGACGTTGGGACATCGCCCAAGCGTGTCGGTCGATTGCGCACGAGGTTCGTGCCGGCTCGATCGATCCCGGACAGATTGGGCCGGACCTGATCGAATTCTATTTGGCGACGCGCGACTTGCCGGCGCCGGATTTATTCATTCGCACCGGCGGCGAGCAACGCATCAGTAATTTCCTGCTGTGGCCACTGGCGTACACCGAATTGTACTTCACGCCGGTGTACTGGCCCGACTTCGATCACGATCAGTTTGCCGCGGCGTTGGCGGCCTACGCCGATCGCGAACGCCGCTTCGGCCAGACCGGTAAACAGGTGAACGCCGCCGGCAATGCTTAAGCAGCGGATCATCACCGCGTTGGTGCTCATACCGCCGTTGGTGGCGGCGTTGTTCTTGCTTCCGGTTGCGGGGATCGCTTCCTTATTCGGCGCCCTGATCGCGCTTGCCGCTTGGGAGTGGGGCGCACTGTGCAACCTCGCGCGCGTCAACCGCTCGGTCTACGTGCTGTCGCTTGTGGCGATCGGCGCTGTCGCCGTCGCGGCGTCGCTCAACGATCGCGGCGCCGGTTACGCCGTGTTCGCCGTCGCAAGCGTTTGGTGGCTGGGGGTGGCGATAAAATTGTTTTTGTCTCCCGACAGTCTGCTGTTATCGAAACACGCGCGACTCATCGCCGGCGGGCTGACGTTGGTGCCCGCATGGGTGGCGCTGGTCGACTTACACGCGGTCGATTCGCGCCGGCCGCTGCTGCTGTTGTTTATTTTGGTGATGGTGGCGGTGGCCGATACGGCGGCCTACGCCGTCGGTCATGTGCTTGGACGCACCAAGCTCGCGCCGACCGTGAGCCCGGGCAAGACCGTCGAAGGCGTCGTCGGTGGAGCGCTCGGCGTGGTGTTGCTGTCGTACTTTTGTGGGACAATGCTCTGGCATTTCGCCGGGCGCGATTTGGCCGCGTGGGTGGGGCTGGCCACCGTTGCCGGCCTGGTATCGGTCATCGGCGATTTGAGCGAAAGTAAACTGAAGCGCGTCGCCGGCGTTAAAGACAGTGGAACGCTCTTACCCGGACACGGCGGCATTCTCGATCGCATCGATGCCTTGACCGCGGCCGCACCCGTGTTTACCTGGGGCTGGCTGCTGTTGTTTGACGTTCACCTATGACGAACACACATCCGGAGAGTCAAGGCGCGAGTCGCGGCGTCGTCATTCTCGGCGCCACCGGTTCGATCGGCGTCAGCACGCTCGATGTGCTGGCTCGCCACGCGACGCGCTTTCATGTGGCGGCGCTGACCGCCAACCGGCAGGTGGAACTCATTTTCGAGCAGTGCCGTCGTTTTCGCCCGCGGCTCGCGGCGATGCACGATGCGGCCGCGGCCGAGCAGTTGGCGAAGCGACTTCGCGCCGCCGGGTTGAGCATCGAAGTCGTTGCCGGCGCCGAGGGACTCGACGCGGCGGCGACGCTGGCCGGCGCCGACACCGTGGTGACCGCGATCGTCGGCGCGGCCGGGCTGCTTCCGACGCTGGCGGCGGTACGTGCCGGCAAACGGGTGCTGTTGGCGAACAAGGAGCCGCTCGTGATCGGCGGGCGCCTGTTGCTCGAGGCGGCGCGGGCGCACGGCGCGCAGCTGTTGCCGATCGACAGCGAACACAACGCGATCTTTCAGTGTTTGCCGAATGGTTTCAACGCCGGCACGGCGCCGCCGGGGGTGCGGCGATTGCTGTTGACCTGTTCGGGCGGACCGTTTCGCACGCTGCCGGCCGAGCGCCTCAGTCAGGTAACGCCGGAAGAGGCATGCGCTCATCCGAACTGGGTGATGGGCCGCAAGATTTCGGTCGATTCGGCGACGCTGATGAACAAGGGTCTCGAATTGATCGAGGCCTGTCTGCTATTCGGTATGTCGCCGCAGCAGGTCGACGTCGTGATTCATCCGCAAAGCGTGGTGCACTCGATGGTCGAGTACAGCGATGGATCGGTGTTGGCGCAACTGAGCCATCCCGATATGCGCATACCGATCGCGCACGCGCTCGCTTGGCCGGAGCGTATCGACTCGGGCGCGCGCAGCGTCGATTTGTTCGAGATGGCGCGACTCGACTTCTGCGCGCCGGATCGCCAGCGTTTTCCGTGTTTGGGTTTCGCCTATGAGGCGGCGGCGACCGGCGGCACGGCGCCGGCGATCCTGAATGCGGCGAACGAAGTGGCGGTCGATGCGTTTCTCGACCGGCGCATTGCATTTACCGACATCGCGCACGTCATTGCCGGGGTTTTAGGGCAGGTAACGCCCGGATCCGACCAGACCTTGGCGCAAATCCTGGGCGACGACGCGCGCGCGCGTTACGCGGCCGGGGAACTCATCGAGCGCCGCGCGCCTCGAAGGCAGCAAGGAACCGTTTGATGGACATCTTGTTTTACGCCGTTACGTTTATCGTCGCCTTGGGCGTGCTGATCGTCGTGCACGAGTTCGGGCATTTTTGGGTCGCGCGCCGCTGCGGCGTGAAAGTCTTGCGCTTCTCGGTCGGTTTCGGCCGGCCGCTGTGGCGCCGCGCGTTTGGCGCGGATCGCACCGAGGTCGTGGTCGCCGCCATCCCGCTCGGCGGCTACGTCAAAATGCTGGACGAGGCCGAGGCCCCGGTGCCGGCGGCCGAGCTGGCGCGCGCGTTCAATCGACAGAAGGTTTGGAAGCGCGCCGCGATTGTTGTCGCCGGGCCGGCGTTCAATTTCCTGTTCGCTATCCTCGCCTACTGGGCGGTTTTTGTGGTCGGCATTGACGGCATTCGGCCGGTGGTCGGCAAGGTGACGCCGGATTCAATCGCCGCCCGGGCCGGGTTTGAGGCGGGCGATGAGATTCTCGCGATCGACGGCCAGGCGGTGCAAAGCTGGGGGCAGCGGCGGCTGTACTTGTTTCGGCGCGCGCTCGATCGCGCGGTGGTCGACGTCGAGGTTCGCGATTGGCAGCAACAAACGCATGTCCGCCGGCTCGATCTCACGACGTTGCCGAGCGCCGCCGTCGACGCTTCGCTCCTCGAACGCGGAATCGGTTTGTTCGGATACTTGCCTGAAATCTCGCCGGTCGTCGGCGGAATCGAAGACGGACCGGCCAGGAGCGCCGGCCTGCAAATCGGCGATCGCTTCGTCAGCATCGACGGTAGACCGATACGCGGTTGGGACGAGGTGGTCACGAGTATCAGCGCGCGCCCCGGTCAACCGACGACGATTGTGGTCGAGCGCGACGGGGCGCGGCGGACGTTTCAAGTTACGCCGGCGTCGGTCACGCACGGCGAGCGCACCATCGGCCGCATCAATATTCGTCCGCAGGTCGACGACATCCCGGCGCAGATGCTTACGCGCGTGCGCTTCGGGCCGATCGCGGCCTTCGGCGAAGCGTTTCAAAATACGTGGGCCATGACGGCGCTTACGTTCCAGATGTTGTATCGCATGGTAACGCTCGAGGTGTCGAGCAAAAACATCAGCGGGCCGATCACCATCGCGCAGTACGCCGGGCAATCGGCCAAGATCGGCGGGACCCAATTTGTGTTGTTCCTCGCGGTCATCAGCATTAGTCTGGCGGTGTTGAACTTGTTGCCGATCCCGGTGTTGGACGGCGGACATCTGTTGTATTACGTCATCGAAATCGTCAAGGGAAGTCCGGTGTCGGAACGGGTGATGGTGCTCGGCCAGCAAGTCGGCATCGCGTTGCTCGCCGGGCTCATGGTGCTGGCGTTCTATAACGACCTAACAAGGATTTTCGGCTAACAAACAAACGTCGACGGCAACAAGCGATAATGAATCGAATCATCGCGGCGCTCGTCGTCGCCGTCTCGCCGCTCGCGGTACTGGCGCTGGACGCCTTCGCCATCAAGGATATTCGCGTCGAAGGTTTGCAGCGCATCGCCGCCGGCACCGTCTTCAATTACCTGCCCGTCAAGGTGGGCGACACGCTCACGGAAAGTGGAGCCCAAGAAGCGATCAAGGCGCTCTACAGGACCGGCTTCTTCAAGGACGTGCGGCTCGAACGTCAGGGCGAGATCCTGATCGTATCGGTCGTGGAACGGCCGTCGATCGCGAGCTTCCGTATCTCCGGCACGCGCGAGTTTCCGCAAGACGATTTGAAAAAGGGGCTCAAGGAAACGGGGTTGAGCGAAGGGCGCATTTTCAACCGCTCGCTGCTCGATCGCGTCGAACAGGAGTTGCGCGCCCAATACTTCAGCCGCGGCTTTTACGCCGTCAGCATCAAACCCACGGTAACGCCGCTCGAACGCAACCGGGTCGATATCGACATCGCCGTGATCGAAGGTCCGCCGGCGCGTATTCGCGAAATCTCCATCGTCGGCAACAAGGCGTTCGCCGCCGACGATTTGCGCGATCTATTCACGCTCGGGCCGGCGTCGTGGTGGGCGCTGTTCTCGTCACGCGACCAGTACTCCAAGCAGAAACTGGCCGGCGATTTGGAGCGGCTGCGCAACTACTATCAGGATCGCGGATACCTGGAGTTCAACATCGAGTCCACCCAAGTTCAAATAACGCCGGATAAGGAAGATATCTACGTCACGGTGAACGTGACCGAAGGCGAACAGTACAAGATCACGGACTACAAGCTCGCCGGAAAATACGCGGCCTCGGAAGACGATCTGCGTGCGCTCATCACGCTCGTGCCGGGCGCCGTGTTCTCGCGCAAGCAAATCACCGAGTCGACCAAGGCCATTTCCGATCGGTTGGCGAACGACGGCTATGCCTTCGCCAACGTGAACGCGGTGCCGGAGGTGAATAAGGACGCGCGTACCGTGAGTTTTACGTTCTTCGTCGATCCGGGAAAGCGCACCTATGTGCGGCGCGTTAACTTCGCCGGCAACGTGGCGACGCATGACGAAGTGATGCGCCGCGAATTCCGGCAACTCGAGGGCGGCTGGTATTCGGCGGAGAAGATTCGCCGCTCGCGCGAGCGATTGCAGCGTCTGGGATTTTTCGAAGACGTCAATATCGAAACGCCGGCGGTGCCCGGCGCGTCGGATCAAGTGGATATCAACGTGTCCGTCAAGGAGCGCTCCACCGGCAGCCTAACGCTGGGCGTCGGTTATTCGGATTCCGGCCTGCTGCTCAACGCCGCGGTGACCGAAAGCAATTTGTTCGGCAGCGGCAACGAGTTGTCGTTTCGCATCGACAATTCATCGGCGTCGGAGTCCTATAGCGTGCGTTTTGTCGATCCCTACTACACGCCCGGCGGCGTCAGCCGTGGGTTCTCACTCTACGCCAACACGCTCGACACGAGTCAACTGAATACCGCCGCCTATAACACGAAGACGGTCGGTGCCGGCGTTTTTTGGGGCATCCCGTTGAGCGAGTATCATCGGCTGAATCTCGGGCTCGACTTCGAAAGTATCGCGATCGAAACCCGCCCGGAGAGTCCGCAAGCGGCAAAGGATTTCGTCGCCCTGGAAGGGTCGCCGGTGAAGTCGGTGAAGACGACGCTCGGCTGGTCGAGCGACAGCCTTGACAGCGCGATCTTTCCGACGCGCGGTACGTTGCAGCGCGTCACCACGGAAATAGCGGTGCCACGCAGCGATGTCGAATACTATCGACTGAACTACACGCTCGGCCGCTTTTGGCCGGCAAGCGAATCGACGACGCTCAAAGCCCGTATCGACCTCGGTTACGGCGACGGTTATCGGGATACCACGATGCTGCCGTTCTTCAAGAACTTTTTCGCCGGCGGCAGCTCCAGCGTACGCGGCTATCGATCGAGCTCCCTGGGCCCGCGGGATCCGGCCGTCGACCAGCCGATCGGCGGCAATCGGCGCATCCTCGTAAACTCGGAATTCTTGTTTCCCGTTCCCGGCGTCAGCCAGGACAGCAAGTCCATGCGCCTAAGCCTGTTCGTCGACGGCGGTATGGTCTATGGTCCGGGTGAGCGGTTCGACCTCGGGCAGTTGCGCTATTCCGCGGGTTTGGCGTTTAATTGGTTTTCTCCGGTAGGCCCGCTAAGTTTTAGCTATGCCAAACCGCTGAACGAAAAACCGGGCGATCAAAAAGAATCGCTCCAGTTTACACTCGGCGTTCCGTTCAAATAACGCAGGAGTCGATGTTGAAACGCGCAACCATTCGGATTGTTCTCATCTCGCTAGTGAGCGTTGGCGCGTTCGGCGCGAACGCGGCCGAGTTGAAGGTCGGTTACGTCAACGCGGTAAAGGTCATCGAGGAGGCGCCCCAGGGCGAGGCGGCGCTGAAGAAGCTCGAAGCGGAGTTCGGTCCGCGCGACAAGAAGCTCGTCGCGATGCAAGCGGGCGTGAAGAAGCTGGAAGACGCGCTCGATAAAAACGGTTTGCTGATGAAAGACGCGGAACGACGCTCCAAGGAACTGGAGATCGTCGCCCTGAAGCGCGACTTGCGCCGCGCGACTCAGGAGTTTCGCGAAGACTACAACCTGCGGCGCAACGAGGAACTCGCGTCGTTGCAGAAGATCGTGTTCAAAGCCATTGTCGAGATCGCGAAGCAGGAGAACTACGACCTGATTTTGCATGAGGGAACGATCTACGCCAGCAAGCGCGTCGAACTCACCGACCGAGTACTCAAGAAGCTGGGGAAGAAGTAACCGCGACATGCCGGTCACGCTTGCAGAGCTGGCGCGGCGATTCGGCGCGCAAGTGCGCGGCGCCGGCGAAACGCCGATTAGCGGCGTCGCCGACTTCGACCTTGCGGGACCCGGACAAATCACCTATGTGAGCGAACCCTCGCGCCGGCGCCGACTCGACAGCTGCCGCGCGGCGGCGGTGGTCGTGAGCGCCGCGGACGCGGCCGCCTACAGCGGCAACGCGCTCATCGTGGACCGCCCGCAGTTGTGCTTCGCGCGCATCGCCGCGTTTCTGCACGCGCCGCCGCGCGCGGCCGCGGGCGTGCATGCGCGCGCTCAGGTCGATCCGAACGCGCGGGTCGCGGCGACGGCGGCGATCGGTGCGAACACCGTCGTCGAGGCGGGAGCCGTGGTCGGCGAGAACGCCGAACTCGGTCCCGGATGCTATGTCGGTCGCGGCGCCGAAATCGGTGCCGGCTCGAGACTGCTGGGACATGCATGGATCGGCGCCGCGTGCGTGCTCGGTCGCAATTGCCAGCTGCAGCCCGGGGTGATCGTCGGCAGCGACGGATTCGGCTACGCTCAGGACGGCGGCCGTTGGGTTAAAGTGCCGCAACTCGGGCGCGTCGTGATCGGCGATGACGTCGAGATCGGCGCGAACAGCACGATCGATCGCGGCGCGTTGAACGATACGATCATCGGCGACGGCGTGAAGATCGACAATCTCGTACAGATCGCGCACAACGTGCGTATCGGCGAAAACACCGCGATCGCCGCCTGCGTCGGCATCGCCGGCAGCACCACGATCGGCCGGCGCTGCGAGATCGGCGGACAGGTGGGCGTGACCGGCCATCTAACGATCGCCGACGACGTGCGCGTGTTGGCGAAATCGTTGGTTGGCGCGTCCATCACCGAGGCCGGTACGTACGGGTCGGGGATTCACGTCGAACCGGCGGCGCAATGGCGGCGGCTGGTCGTGCGCTTGCGACGACTCGAGGAGACCGAGCGGCGCTTGCGGGAATTGGAAAAGAAATCTTGAACCAAAAGAGAAACGCGTTGAACACACTGGACATTAACGAGATCCGCAAGTACCTCCCGCATCGCTTTCCGTTTCTGTTGCTGGATCGGATATTGGATTATGAACTGGATGCGCGGATCTCGGCCGTCAAGAACGTGACGATCAACGAGCCGTTTTTCCCGGGTCATTTTCCACACCAACCGGTCATGCCGGGAGTGCTGATCCTGGAAGCGATGGCACAGGCCTGCGCGATATTGTCGATGAAGACGATGAACATGACACCGAGGGACGATTCGGTGTACTACTTCGTCGGCATCGACAAGGCGCGTTTCAAGCGCGCCGTCGGCCCGGGCGACCAGCTGCGTATCGACATGAACGTGAAACGCAAGATGCGCGGTATCTGGATGTTCGAGGGAACGGCGTCGGTCGACGGCGAGGAATGTTGCACCGCCGAACTGATGTGTACGTACAAGGGAATCGAGTAGCGCGCGTGATACATCCGACGGCCATCGTGGATTCCGGCGCACGGTTGGATACGAGTGTCGATGTGGGTGCGTATTCGATCATCGGGCCGGATGTCGAGATCGGCGCCGGCAGTCGCATCGGTCCGCACGTCGTGATTTTCGGACCGACGCGCATCGGGGGCGAAAATCGCATCTTTCAATTTTGCTCGCTTGGCGATGCACCGCAGCACGTCGGCTACCAGGGCGAACCAACGCGGCTGGAGATCGGCGATCGCAACACGATTCGCGAGTACTGCACGCTGAATCGCGGCACGGTCGAGGGCGGCGGCAAGACCGTCGTCGGCGATGACAACTTCTTCATGGCGTACTGTCACGTCGCGCACGATTGCCGCGTCGGCCATCGTACCGTATTCGCCAACGCATCGAGCCTGGCCGGGCATGTGCACGTCGGCGACTACGCCTTTCTCGGCGGCTTCACCTTGATACATCAGTATTGCCGCGTCGGCGCGCATTGCATGACCGGCGTCAACACGACGCTGTTCAAGGACGTGCCGCCGTTCGTGACCGTGGCGGGGCAGGGCGGTACGCCGCACGGTGTCAACGTGCGCGGCTTGCGCCGCCGCGGTTTCGACGAAGCGGGCGTGCTTGCCATCAAGCGGGCATACAAGACGCTTTATCTTTCGGGGTTGCGGCTCGAACAGGCGCTGGAAGAAATCGAGCGTATGGCGGCGTCGCGTTCGGAACTCGGACAGTTCGTCGAGTTCATCAAGACCTCAAAACGCGGCATCATTCGGTAGTACATCACCGCGCCAGCGATTCATCTCTCCCTCTCCCTTCGGTGACGTGCAGGGACGCACTAAGATCGTGGAGGCAGGATGCCGCACAGGGATGTGTTAATGTCGCGGGCGGGGGATGCGCAGGGGCGACGCCGAAAGCGATCCAGAGGGATGGGGTGAGGACGCAGCCCGCGACAAAAGCCATGCGCACGAACACCGGTCCATCGACACAAGACCTTCCTCACCCGGACAGCGCGGCGCCAATCCGGATCGGAATCGTTGCGGGCGAGACCTCGGGCGACCTGCTTGGCGCCGGACTGATGCGCGAGCTGAAGTTACGACTGCCGGGCGTGCGATTCGAAGGCATCGGCGGGCCGCGCATGCAGGCGCAAGGCTGCGTTTGCCTGGCGGATATGGACCGGCTGTCCGTCATCGGTTTGGAGGGAATCCTGCATATCCCCGGCGCGTTGCTGACGCGCCGGCGCCTTACCGCGCATTTTCTGGCGCGGCGGCCGGCTCTCTACATCGGCGTCGACGCACCGGATTTCAATCTGTCGGTTGAAGAAAAGCTCCGCGCGGCCGGCGTCACCACCGTTCACTACGTGAGCCCCACGGTATGGGCGTGGCGCGGCTATCGCATCCGCAAGATTCGCCGCGCGGTCGACCGCATGCTGGCGTTGTTTCCGTTCGAGGTCGCGTACTACCGCGAGCACGATGTTCCGGTTACCTTTGTCGGTCATCCGTTGGCCGACGCGATTCCGTTAACATACGACACGGCCGCGCTGCGCAACGCGCTTGGCTTGCCGATCGACCGGACGGTGGTCGCGCTGCTGCCCGGCAGTCGGCTGGGTGAGCTCAAGCGTCACGCCGACTTGTTCGTGCGTACCGCGCAGTGGCTGCACGGGCGGCATCCGCGATTGTACTTCGTCGCGCCGTTCGTGAGCCCCGCCACCCGAGCACTGTTCACCGAGGCACTGCAACGCGCCGGCGCGCGCGCGTTACCGCTGACGCAACTGACGGGACGGTCGCGTGATGCGCTGGCGGCGGCGGATGTCGTGCTGCTTGCCTCCGGTACGGCGACGCTCGAGGCGGCATTGCTGCGCAAACCGATGGTCGTTACCTACCGGGTCTCGCGTCTGTCCGAGATGCTGATTCGGCTATTCGCGCACGTTCGCATGTACGCTTTGCCGAATTTGCTGGCGGGACGCTTATTGGTACCCGAGTTGATCCAAGACGACGCGACCGCGGAGAAACTCGGCGCGGCGGTCGAGCGATATATCGCGCATCCGGAACAAGCCGAATCCGTGCAGCAGGCGCTGACGGAAATGCACACGGCGCTCAAGCAGAACGCCGACGCGCGCGCGGCGGAAGCGGTACTGGAGGCGATTCGGCAACGGTAGTTGAGTTCGCTCCCCAACCATTGGCGTCGCCCGCGCCGAGGCGCTTGCGATTAGAGTCCCAACTGCCGCACCAAGGGTATGTGTACGTTGAAACGAATCTGGCGCTCACCGCCGCCCAAATCGCGACCCAGCGCGCGCAACAACGGTTCGAGTTGCGCGCTATCGCCGCGCGGCCGGGCGCGGCCGGTGAATTGAAGGGCGCCGTCGCCGGCGACATCCCAGGTGCCCTGACCGCTGAGATCGAGATTACCGCGCAACGTGCTGAGTCGAATGGTGGCGTTCGGACCGCTGCCGGTAATCTCGATGCGATAGTCGCCGAGACTGGCGGGGCCCGTGAAGCGGCCGCCGGCACCGCGCCACTGCGCCTCGACCTTGGCGGTCAAGCCGTTCGCGGTGAGTTCGGCGTTCGGGGCACGCACGTCAATCGTCCCGGTGGGCTCGAAGAACGCCGCCGGACCGTAAACCAAATTGACGAGACTGGCCGGGAGTGAGGCGTCGAGCTCTTCGAGGGCGATGCGACCGCGGCTGACGCCTATCTGCGCCTGGCCGCGCACGCTCGCGCCGTCGATTTGCACGCCGAGTTGCGCGCGTCCTACCAGCAGCCACCACGGTTTCACATTCCATTGAAGGCGACCGAGATCGCGTACGCCCGTTGCCGGAGTCCCGGCGTGCAACTGCGCCGATCCGTGCCACAGCGTACCGCGCGTCTGGCGGAGCCGGACACTGTCGCTGAAGTCCGCGGCAGCCTCGGCGAGTAGCGACGCCGGGGCGGTGGCGAGGAGAAACACGAGATAGAAAACGACGCCGAGAACGATGTAGCCCGCGGCCGGTTTCAGCCGTGCCGCGCCGATCATGAGCCGGGCGCACGTAGCAGCAAGCGCGCGTTGACGATGCCGGATGTGGGTTGCGGCTCGAGGCTCGCCGTTTCGATACGCACGCCGCCTTGCTTCTGCAAGTTGGCGAGCCACTCGACCACGCTGTTGAATGGGGCGCCGTCGATGGCAAGTTGCACGCTGCTCGTGCCCTGCGGATCGACGCGCTTGATGAACTGTTGGATGTTGTACGCCTGCGCGGATTGCTCGACAAAGCTCAGGATGCCGTTGGTTTGCAACGCCGCCGGCGCGGCGCTGCGCAGGACTTTCAGCCGAGCGGTTTGCGAGCGCATCCATTGAAGCTCTTCGTACCGGGTCGGGACATTCACGCGAAGGCGCGCCAAGTCGCGCTGCAGCGGCGCCCACAGCAATCCGTAACACAGCAGCGCCACGGCAAGCGCGCCGCCGCCGGCGACCAGCGAACGCTCCCGTGGCGCCAAACCGCGCCAATAGAGCAGGGCTCGTTGATAGCTTTCGTTCATGTCGGCCGCTTCGCGCCGCCCTTCGCACCCGCCGGCCGCACGCGCAGGCGCCCGTCGACCTCGTTGCCGCGGCCGTTGGCAGCCAGTACTTCGACATCGAGACTGGCGGCTTGAAACGCGTTCTTTATCTGGTCGAGCGCCTGATAGTTCGGCAACGTCAGTTCGAGCGTCAAACTACGTTCGGCGTACTTCACGCTTTGCAGCTTCACCTGCGCGGCCTGCTGCTGCAACGTCGGCGCCACGCGCGTCAACAGCGGCAGCATGTCCGCCGGCCCGCTCCCACGCGACTGTAGTGCATCGATCTGTCGGCGCATCTGTGCCGCCGGATCGAGCACCGCTTTCACGTCGGGAAAATTTTGCCGAAAGATACTGTTCATTTCAGCGGTATAGTTGTTGTGCTGATACCGCAGGTGTATCCACTCGCCGACGTCCATCACCAACGTCGCGGCGATCCAGACCGCCAGTATCACGCCGGCGGGGCGCAACGGGCGCAGGGTTTGACGCAGGTGCGCAGCCTGGCTGAAATCCGCTTGCAGCAAGTTGATTGCCGGTGCGACGATCGGTTCGCGCCAGTCGCGCGTTTCGGCGACGATGGGCAGCGCGAGCCGCTCGCGCCAAGCGTCCGCGTCGAATCCGCTCGGCGCGTTGAGAACCACCAACTGTTGCGGTCCTCGGCTTTGCGCCGACGCTTCCCTCAGTGCGGCGGCGAGCATCGGCGGCGGATCGACCGTCGCGGCGGCGACAAATCCCGTGTTCAGTCCCGTGCGTACCCACAGTTCGTTTTCGGCGAAAGCCGCCGACCACGCATCCGGATAGAGCGGCAACGAAAGACTGGCCGGACACAAGCTCGCCGGCCGCAAGCCGGCGGCCCTCAATCCGTCGAGCCAGGCATCGAGACGCGCGCGCTGCGTGACGGCAACGGCGAGCGTGCCGTCGGATTCGCGCACGTAAGCGAAATGCAGCGCCTCCGGGTCGTCGAGCAGCTGGTCTTCGAGCGCGTACGGCAGGGCCTGCAGAATTCTCGCGCGCGAACGCGTGGGCACGGTGGCTTTCGTGAGCAAGGTATCGGCCGCCGGCGTCCAGACGCGGATCGGAGCCGAACGCATCGCCGTCGGCAGTTGCGTCACGTTGTCGACTTCGCCATGCGTGTCTTCGGCGCGGTTCCACCAAGACACCGACGTATCTTTCTCCGGCCAGCCCGGCGCTAGACGCAACTCGATACCGCGTCGGCCGAGTGTCGCCGGGCCCGCGCTCAAGCGGCCGAGCCAGTCGCTAACTTTTGTCTTCATCGAGCGTGAATGGAATAGACGGTTGTCGATACCAGAGTACGTCGGCCTTGGCGTTGTTACCGGAAGATCTTTCGATCAGTGCTTCGGTCCGTCGCTGTATGCGGCCGATGCGCGTTTCGACGGACACTATAAAGAATTCGCTCTTCACATTATAGGTATTGGGGCGCAATAGTTGACTGGTGGGATACAGCGCCTGGAACTCACCTGGATTCTCGAAAGGCTTGTTGTCGCGCGCCTGGATCGTTTGCTTAGCCTGTCCGGTATCGGTTCCGGTCACGGCCGCGAGCACCTCGGCGCTTGCGGTATTGACATTGATAGGTTTGCGCTGCGCCGGTTCCGGAAGAACGGTGACGTGCTTTGAAAGGTCTTCCACGATTTTTCGCGTGTAACCTTTTACCAGCCGCAGCTCGTCGACGCCGCGCAGCGGTCGGTTTGCCGTGCGGTACGGTGGATCGAGGTTGAGATAGTCCAAGTCCTCGGCGCCTCCGGCGAGCGTGTTCGAATCGGCGTCGAGCCAGTCGATCAGCGGATTTACCAGGTCCGCCGACAGGCCGAGTTGGGCGAGCAGCCTTCGGAAGATTTCAATCTCATCTCCGACCGGTTGACCGTGTTGCACCAGGTTGTTCAGATTGAACCGCGCCTGGGCGTCGGCGATTGAAATGACGACAACGCCGCCTTCCACCGGCAGGGGGGGAAACGGCTGCGCCCACGCTTCCTGTAAGTTGTCGCTCTTGTTGGTGAGCGCGCTCTTTTCGTCGCGCAGGAGCACGGCGGCGGCGTACTCGTACGCACCCTGGCGCACTTGCTCGGCCTGGGCCAGATCGGCCAGGTTCTGCGTTTGTCGCAGCCATACCTGCTGGCCGAGCGCGAGCGACGTCGCCAGCGTCGCGATGATGGCGACGATCAACATCGCGGTGATCAGCGCGACGCCTCGTTGCGCCGATTTCATTTGTCCTTCCCAACCAAAAACACGCGTTTGTACTGACCCCGCCCCTTGAGCGCTACCGTGATTTCCACGGCGGCGGGCAGCGAGGGGGCCGTGGCACTACCGGCACCCAACGGCGGCCAGCGGTCGATCCATGCGCGGTTCTGATAAAAACGCATCTCAAACTCGTCGACGTCATGCAGTACCGGTGTCGTTTGCGGTTTCGTTAATGGCGCGCGATCCAGCGTCGGCCAAGCCAGACGCATTAGTTTATTGTCGACGAACCGATAGCCGATGCGTTGCAAATCGGCGGTGGATCCGTTCGGCACCAATATGCCGCCCCGCGTGAATTCAACGTTCGGGTCGCCGAGCGCACGGGGATCGGTCGGTTGACCCAGGAACGCCGAACCCGGGATCAGGTTGCCGTCGTTTTGCCGCACCGGTCGATTGCGCGCGAGCGAAAAGTCGCGCTCGATGCGCACGAAGGCGGTCGACATATTGCGCCAGTAAACGCGCTCGGCGTCGACGCGCTCGCGACTATCGAGCAGTCGAAGCAATCCGCCGTAGGCCATTGTCGAGAAAATCGCGAATACCGTGATGGCAACCAGAATCTCAAGAAGCGTCAGGCCGCGCTGGGTACGTGCGGTGTGCATGGATTTCACGGCCGTCGCAGGAAAACGGTCAACCGCCCGAGGATGTCGGGAGAATCCGGCGCGCGAATTTCGATTTCAAGACGGCGCATTTCGTCGAGCGGCGTCTTGGAAACGTTTTCGTGCCAACGCCACTCGCGTTCGCCGAACTTCATCTTGCCTTCGGTCGTGTCGAGCGCCGGCCAGTCGTTGCGTAAACGATGATCGGTGGCGCGCTCTTGCGCGGCCCACAGCGCGACCGTGCGTTCGCGAAGATCGGTGCTGAGATCGATGGCCTGGCCCATCGCGCGCAACACGGCGGCGAGTGCGATCGCGAGCACGGCGAGCGCGACTAGCACTTCGACCAAGGTGAAGCCTCGGTAGTTAGCTTTTTTCCGGTTCGGCGAGCGGAGAGGAAAGAACCTGTCCATCGCTTTGTCCTCGTACGTACCAATACGCATCCCCGACCGAGAGTACCAGGTTGAATACGGTAAATTCGCCGCTTGGGTTGAATGCAATTGGATCGAATCGCTTCTTCGCGTCGGTCACCTTTGTGTTCTTGTCGGTTATTTCGGTCGGTGCCAGGGTAATCGACGGCGGCAAGTTGTGCGGCGTGAGCAGCTCGTCGAATTCGATCGGCACCATCCGGTTGTTGTCGGTGTTCGAACGCAGAAATCGATAGCCGGTTTCGGTGAAACTGAAGCCGTAAAGCCGGCCTTCGAGAATCGCCTGCTGCTGCGCGTTCTGAAGCACGAGCGCGAGACGTTCGGCTTCATCGCGCAACGTGTCGGTGGGATTGCGCGTCAGATTGACGCCGACCATGCCGAGAATAATCGTGACGATCAACAACACCACGACGACTTCGAGGAGCGTGAAGCCCGATATTAAGAAGTGCGCGCGACAAGCGCGTCTCGGCTCGCCTCCCTCTCCCCCTGGGAGAGGGAATGAGGGTGAGGGCTGCCGGAGTTCGACGTGATTTCCCTCACCCCAACCCTCTGGATCGCTCTCGGCTCCCGCCTCCCGCGATCTTAGTGCGTCCCTGCGCGTCACCGGAGGGAGAGGGAGGTTGGGTTCGCTGATGCGACTCATATTATCTGGCGTTAATTCGCGTCCCATGAACCGATGTCGGCGTTGTAGCCTTCGCCGCCCTGCTGGCGGTCGGCACCGAGGCTGACGACATCCACTTCACCCTGAATACCCGGATTCAAGTACAAGTAATCCCCGCCCCACGGGTCCTTGGGTAAACGTTCGAGGTAACCACCGGTCTTCCAGTTGCGCGGAATGTTGCCGGTTTCCGGCCGCTGCACCAGCGCTAGTAGACCTTGATCACCGGCGGGGTAAACACCGTTGTCGAGGCGGTAGAGTTTGAGCGCATTCATGATGGCATTGATGTCGTTCCTTGCCGCGACGACGCGCGCTTGATCCGGGCGATCCATGATGCGCGGCACGATCAGCCCGGCGAGGATGCCGAGGATGACGACCACCACGAGCACCTCGATCAACGTGAAGCCCGATGTTAAAGAGTGCGCGCAGCGAGCGCGCATCGGCTCGCCTCCCTCCTTCCCTGGGAGGGGGAATGAGGGTGAGGGAAGGTTGCCCTCACCCCGTCCCTCTGGATCGCTCTCGGCTCCCGCCTCCCGCGATCTTAGTGCGTCCCTGCACGTCACCGGCGGGAGAGGGGGAGTCGGTTCGCTGATGCGATTCATAAGACCAGACCTCATTATTTGATCAATTGGTTCATTTCAAAAATCGGCAGCAAAATCGCGATGACGATGAACAGCACGATCGCGCCCATCACCAGTATCAGCACCGGTTCGAGCAGTGACGTCAGCGCCCGCACCCAGTTCTGCAGCTCGCGCGACTGCGCTTCGGCGGCGCGCGCCAGCATGGCGTCCAATCGGCCGCTCGCTTCGCCGCTCGCGATCAGATGCACGACCAGCGGCGGAAACAGCTTGGTCTTCCCCAACGCGCGCGACAAACTTCCGCCTTCGCGCACTTGTTTTAGCGCTTCCTCGACCGCGCCGCGCATCGGCAAATTATTGACCACCGGCACGGCCGATTGCAGCGCCGGCAGCAGCGGGATTCCGCTCGCGGTCAAGATGCCGAGCGTGTCGGCGAAGCGCGCCGCGTTAATGCCGCGCACGATGCGACCGACAATGGGCAGCCGCAACATCGTCAGATGCCAGCGGTGCCGTATCGCCGGATTGCGCAAGGCGGCGATTAGCGCAATGACGCCGACCGCGACGGCGATCAACCCTATCAAGCCGCCGGCGCGCGCCGCATCGCTGATACCGATGAGAATCCGCGTTACCAAGGGCAGCGTTTGTCCGGTGTTGGCGAACACCCGGGTGACCTGCGGCACGACATACACCAATAGCAGCGTCACGACGCTAATGGCGACCACGGTGACCAGAACCGGATAGATGAAGGCGAGGGTGACCGATTGGCGCAGCGATTGCCGATTCTCGGTGTAGTCGGCCAAGCGCTCCAGCACTTCGACCAGCTTACCGGATTGTTCGCCGGCGTCGATCATCACTCGGTAGATGTCGGGAAAAGCTTGCGGGAACGAAGCCATGCTGCGCGCGAGCGATTGGCCCTCGATCATCCGCCCGCGCACGCCGGCGAGCACGTGGCGCGCGCGCGGTTTGTCGGTTTGTTCGATCAGCGCGTTCAGGCACTCTTCGAGCGTCAGGCCGGCGCGCACCAGGGTCGCGAATTGGCGCGTCAGCAGGGCGAGGTCGTTGCCGGAAATTCCGCGCCGCAGCCGCAGGCCCGGGGTGGTCTTGTCGCCGGGGCGGTTCTGTTGTTCCTGAATCGCACCGACCGACAGCGGCGTCAGACCGCGCTCGCGCAGCACCCCGCGGACTTGCCGTTCGGCGTCGCCGTCAATAACGCCGCGTACGGTGCGTCCTTTGGGATCGAGTGCGAGGTATTCGAAGCCGGCCATATAATTTCAGTTGCAAGTAGCAAGTGGCAAGTGGCAAGTCGCTTGCATTAACGCTTCATCCTCTTCCTTGCAGCTTGCTACTTGCAACTTGCCACTCGCACCTATTCGCGCGATACGCGCAGCACTTCATCGAGGCTGGTTTCGCCATCGAGCACCCAGCGCAATCCGTCTTCGCGGATCGAACGCATGCCGTGCTTTTGGCCGTGTTCTCTTAGCCGTTCCTCGGAAACGCCGTCGTGAATCAACGTGCGCAGTTGATCGTCCACGGTCAGCAATTCAAACACGCCGGTGCGTCCCTGGTAACCGCTGTTCGCGCAGGCGGCGCAGGTGCCCGGAAGATTGATCTTGCGCTTGTCGGCTGCCCGCATTTGCAGCAAACCGCGCTCGGCGGTGTCGGGCACGTGCGCTCGGCGGCACTGCGGGCACAGTCGTCGCACGAGCCGCTGCGCGAGGGCGCCGATCAACGTCGAGGCGACAAGAAACGGTTCGATCCCCATGTCGACCAAGCGCGTTACCGCGCCGACCGAGTCGTTTGTGTGCAGGGTGGCGAGCACCAAGTGGCCGGTCAGAGAAGCCTGCACGGCTATCTGCGCGGTTTCGAGGTCGCGAATTTCGCCGATCATAATAATGTCGGGGTCTTGGCGCAGGATCGCGCGCAACGCGCGCGCAAACGTCAAATCGGTCTTCGGGTTTACCTGCGTCTGCCCGATACCGTCGAGGTCATACTCGATCGGATCCTCGACCGTCATGATGTTGTGGCTCTTGGTGTCGAGTTGCGACAGCGCCGCGTACAGCGTCGTCGTTTTACCCGATCCTGTCGGGCCGGTGACGAGCAAGATGCCGTGCGGGTGGCGAATCAGTGCGTCCAGGGTCGCAAGCATGTCCGACGCCATTCCGATCGCGGTCAGCGTGAGACGCCCGGCCTGCTTGTCGAGCAGCCGCATGACGACGCGCTCGCCGTGCGCGGTTGGGAGCGTCGACACGCGCACGTCCACCGGCCGGCCGGCGAGGCGCAGCGTGATGCGTCCGTCCTGCGGCATGCGCTTCTCGGCAATGTCGAGCCGCGCCATAATTTTCACGCGCGAAACGATCAATCCGTGCGCCGCTTGCGGCGGTTCGAGCACGTCGCGCAAAACGCCGTCGATGCGGTAACGCACGACCGAACGCGTTTCGAACGGTTCGACATGAATATCGGAAGCGCCTTCGCGTACCGCCTGAGACAGCACGGCGTTGATCAGGCGCACGATCGGCGCGTCGTCTTCGCTTTCGAGAAGATCCTCGACCCGCGGCAGATCTTGCGCAATGTCGGTGAGGTCCGGATCGGTGTCGAGGCCGTCGACGATTTCGAGCGCGTGATGTTTGCCCCGCTCGTAGGCACGGTGCAGTGCCGTTTCAAACTCGGCGTCGGGCAATTCGCGCAGCAGTATCGGGTGGCCGAGCGCGCGCTGCAGTTCGGACAGCACCGCGCTCGAGACACCGGGGCGCGCCCAGACTTCGATACTGGCGTCGCTTTGGCGCGCGGCGATGACGCCGTGACGTTTGGCGAAATGATACGGCAGTCGATCGATCCACTGCGGATCGAACGTGTGGGCATCGGGCTGCGATTGCACGGCTCTCACGTCAGCCCGGCTTGTCTTCTTCGTTGGGCGCCGTCTTCGGAGCGGAGTTTTCTGGTTCTTGTTTCGGCGCGGGCGCCGCGGGCGGCAGCGTCGGTTGAACGCTTTCGAACGCCTGGCTCGGTTCCGCGTCTTTGCGCAACACGCGCATGTATTCGTAGCGATCGACGGCAAGACGATGGCCTTCGTCCACGCTGCGGATAATCGTCGGTTTTAGAAATACCATCAGATTCGTCTTTTGTTTCGTCGTTTCCGTCGAACGGAACAAAGCGCCGAGCAGGGGAATGCGTCCCAGCAGCGGCACTTCCGATCGGGTTTCGGTCGAGCGGTCCTCGATCAATCCGCCCAATACCACCGTCGCGCCGTCATCGACCAGTACCTTGGTTTCGACCGATCGCTTATTGGTAATGATATCCGACGCCGTGATCCCCGGTGGCGGGGGCGTTACGGTCGAGATTTCCTGGAAAATCTCCATCTTTACGCCGCCGCCCTCGGAGATTTGAGGCTTGATGCGCAGCTGAATACCTATGTCTTTACGCTCAATCGTCGAAAATGGATTGACGTTGGTACCGGCATTGGCGGTGTTTGTCGGCAAGAAACTCCCGGTGAGGAACGGTACATTCTGGCCGACGATGATCTTCGCTTCGGCGTTATCCAGCGTCAGTAAATTCGGCGTAGATAGGATATTTCCCAGATTTTTGGACTCCAGCGCCTGCGCCAGCGCGCCGATGCCGCGGACTTGCGATCCGTCCGGGAGGGTAATGGTCCGCCCCAAGAACGCCAGCGAAAAACCCGAGGCCGTCGCGAGGGTTGCCGCCGGGTTCACGATGGTCCCAACGATGCTCGGGATCCGCGTTGTCGGTAGATTGGTCACGCCGCCGACCGCGCCGCTGCCGGCGGAGCCGGCGGCGGCCCATTGAAAGCCCAGCGCCGCGGCGTTGTCGGTGGTAATTTCCGCGATTAACGCCTCGACGAAGACCTGGGCGCGGCGCACGTCGAGCTTTTCAATGACCGAACGCAAATTGTTATAAACCGCATCCGACGCATTGATAATTAAGGCATTAGTTGCTTCATCCGCCTGCACCAGCGACGCCTCGGCGGTGCGCCGCGACGCGCCCGCGCGACCAACTGCAACGGTACCGGCCGCAGCAGCGGCGGGTTGTTGCGTTCGCGCCTCGGCCGCGAGCAGGCCGCGTAATACCTCCGCGAGCTTCACAGCCTCGGCGTTGCGAAGATATATAACGCGGGTTTGCCCGTCCGTGGTTGCCGGGACGTCCAGTTTGGCGATGAGCGAGCGCAGCTGCGTGAGCCTTCCCGGGTTTTCGGTGCGGATCAGGAGGCTGTTCGTGCGCAGATCGGGAATAACGGTGAAGCGATCGCCGGCGACTCCGCCGCCCGGCGCCTGCGGAATCGGTACGCCGGGCGCGCCGGCGCCACCAGCCGGACCCGCGAGGCGCGCGATCAGCTCGGCGAGATCGAGCGCTGAAGCGTTCTGCAGGGGGACGACGGTGACGTCACTTGAAATCGGCTGATCGAGCTTTTCAATGATCGCCAGCATACGCCGCGTGTTGTCGGCAAAGTCGGTGATGATCAGCGCGTTGGTCGGTTCGTGCGCCGAAATCTGGCTCGTGGGAGACATTAACGGGCGCAGCAGCGGCACCATCTGCGTCGGCGAAATGTTCTGCAAAATCGCGACATGAGTGGTGATGCGTTCGCCGCCGCGAGGCGTATCTCGTTGTACTTCGGCGCCCTGCCGGCCTTCGGCGATCGGGATAATTCGCGCCAGTCCGCTTGGCCCATCCACCGCGGTGAAGCCTTGCGCTTTGAGTGCGGAAAGAAAAACGTCGTATACCGCTGCGCGCGGTATGGGTCTCTGAGAAATGATGGTGACCTGACCCTTTACCCGCGGATCGAGCAGGAAATTCCGCCCGGTTATCTGCGATATCGTTTTCACCACGCCTTGAATGTCCGCGGCCTGAAAATTAACGCAAAATTCGTCCGCACGCTTCGGTTCACACACCCCAACGGGGATAGTTCGCTGTACCGATGGTTGCGTCGGCGGGGGAGTCGGTCGCGGTAAGGGCGGTGAGACGGGTAACGTCGGTGGGGTGGATGGTTCAGGCGGCACGGTCGGCTGTGGCGTCGGCGCTTGCGGCGCGACCGGTGGTGGGTTCTGGTCGTCTTGAGCGACGACGGTGGCAAGCGACATCAGCGTAAGCGCCATGAAAAAAGCGACCACTCGCCACATCGCGTTTCTCAGCGGTTTCATCGTGTTGGAATAATGGGTTCGTTATGATTATTGGAGGTTGTACCGGAGCGACTCGTTGCGCCCGGCACGGCGCACGTCGATCTGCACGTTGGATGCCGAACTGAACTGCGCGTACAGGCGCATCACGTCTTCGACCGAATTGACCGTTTGCCCGTTCACGGTGTTGATTACATCGCCGACCCTTAGGCCGAGTTTTTCATAAACGCTTCCGGGCTGGATCTCGCGAACCAGGAAACCCCCGCCCGCGTTCGGCACCATGAGGGCCTGCGTCAGAAACTCCGGTGTTTGCATTTGCTGCGTCAGCTGGTCGCGGTCGACGGTGAACGTATTCGAGCTATTGCGCTGCACCGGCGGTTGGGATCCAATTCGATTCGGTGTGACGCCGGAACTGTTCGCCAGTCCCGGCGTCGTGTCCTTGAGCATCAGGCTTTCAACCGCCGCACCGCGCTGTATCAACGCGCGGTCGGCGTACACCGCGTACAGGCTTACGTTGGCGCTGATCTCTTGGCCGATCGTAAACGGTGCCTCCGGGCCGCCGTCGGCGCTGATCAGCGCAAAGCTTCCGGCCGGTGTGACCATAACGCCGGTCAGGACCAGGCTTAGGCTACTCGGCGGTATCGCTTCGAGCGCGACGGGAACCGACTTCGTGGACGGCGCCGCTTGTCCGAAGAGGTTCGCCGTCAGCAAGGTTTGGACGTTATAGTCCCCGGGGCTATCCGACGTCGGTGTGCCCGCCGACGTTCGCGCCGTGTTCGAAGGCGCCACCAATCGCCACGTCCCTTGCGCCAGGCCATAGACGACCGCGATCAGTACCAAAAGGTTCACCGTCGCCGGAACCCAACGCTTCGACAAAATCCGCTCGGCGTGTTCGAGCAAATCGGTCGAAGGTGCCGCGCCTGCCTGTGTCCCCGACATATCCATAGACGCCAGTATACTATGTATGCCTTTGACAATTATAAAAAAGAACCGGTTTTGGCGTATCACCCTCGGCGCCAATTCCGATCGTTTCATTTTATGATGTTCGTCCGCTTGTCCAGGCTACATTACGCTAAAAGTTTGCACGTATGCTCAGAAGCAGGCTTACATCGGGCGCGGTCTCGCTACGAATATCCTCAGTGACACCGATATCTACAGCGACATCCTCACCTACGATCAAAGTTCCGCCGAGGATGAGTTGGAACGAAGAAACCCCGAGCGGTTTCAGTGACGTGCCGCGATAAAATGGCGAGTGTGCGCGCAGCTCCGCCTTAAAAACGGTCGGTTGCCACGGCCGATAGGCGAGACCGCCGCCGCCAAATGCGACTAAGCGACGCTGCTGTTCAGACAGTACGTCTCCTCGCCCGAGCAATAGCGCCCCGGCGTGAGCGTTCCACGCCACGGTTCCCCCGCACGATCGGATCGCGCACGCGGCGGACAGCCACAGGGCGAAGTCCGCGGCGCCGCTGCCGTGCAGTTGCGCCGCGTTGCCCGTCGGGAGTTTCAGGCTCGCGCGCAGCGTCCTATCGGTCGTGTCGCGATCCGGCTGTTTCCATCCGGCGAGCAGCCGAATATCACCGATCCCGCTGCTCGCGTCCGTGACCCGCAGGCGATCGACGCCATCGCGCGTGTAAATGAATTGCAGCCGGCCGACAGGTGCATTTTCACGGCCGCCGCGGGGTAGCCCTAAGAATTGATGCCAATCGTCGATGAAGTCGTCGAGCGAACCGCCGCTGTGCGAAAGATACGGAATTTCGATGCCCCATTCGCCGTTGGCGGTCGCCGTCTTGAAGACGACCGAGGCGCGGTGCGTTTCGCCGTCGAGTTCGAGCGATTCATTGGCGCTCGTGACGGACAGAAAATTGTTCGCCGCCTCGAGCGAAACCCGCGCCTGATATTGACCGCGGTTCAACACGCGCGCGGCATCGGGGGTCGGAAGACCGTAGATCTGCGCCAGCGGGCTTTGGTTGAAAGTCGGCAGCGGATCGAACCAGTCCGCGAACGACGGCGTTGGCGCGATCGAAACGGCTGCCAGGAACAGGCGCCGGAGTGCGGCGATCGACATGCGGTTGACGAAAGCTTTTCGGCGCCGCGAGTATAGCGGCCGCGAAGACGCCCACCAAGCGCCGCGAAACGCTGCCGGGCGACGCACGGACGCCACGCGGGCTTCCGTCGTCCGTCCATTTGCGGTCAAATTGCCTCCGTGACTGCCAGCTTCGTTCATCTACGCGTTCACACCGAATTTTCTCTGGCCGATGGGATCGTGCGCGTCACGGATCTCGCCGAGGCCGCCGCCGCCGCGCGCATGCCGGCGGTCGCGCTGACCGACATTGCCAACGTGTTCGGTGCCGCGAAGTTTTATCGCGCCGCGGTTGCCGCCGGCGTCAAGCCGGTGATCGGGGTCGACGTGTGGATTGCGCGTTCATCGGAGCCGCATAGGCCGCTGCGCCTGACGCTTCTATGTCAGAACGAAGACGGCTACCGGAATCTGTCGCGCTTGTTGACGCGCGCCTACCGCGAAGGCCAGCAGTCGGGACGACCGTGCGTGGCGCGCGAGTGGCTGGCCGATCAAGCGGATGGACTGATCGCGCTATCCGGCGCGCACGAAGGCGACATCGGCATCGCGCTGCTCGCCGGCAATCGCGCGGCCGCGAAAGCGGCGGTCGGCGATTACGGTCGATGGTTCGACAATCGCTTCTACGTCGAGCTGCAGCGTATCGGCCAACCGCGACAGGAAGAGTACAACCATGCGGCGGTCGCGTTCGCCGCCGAGGCGGGTCTCCCGGTGGTGGCGACCAATCCGGTGATGTTCCTGCGGCGCGAGGAGTTCGAAGCGCACGAGGTGCGGGTGTGCATTCAAGACGGACGCGTGCTCACCGACAGCCGGCGTCCACGGCGTCACACGACGCAACAGTACTTCCGGTCCGCGGCGGAAATGCAGGAATTGTTTTCGGACATTCCCGAAGCGCTGGCCAACTCAGTCGAGATCGCACGGCGCGGCAACTATCGCATCGAGTTCGGACGCTATCATCTTCCCAAATTCGAAGCGGCGGGCGCGGCCGCGCACGACGACATCGGGGCGATGCTGCGCGAACGAAGTGGCGACGGTCTGGAACGACGTTTGGCGGCGATGCCGGAGGAGAAACGCTCCGATCTGACGAGCGGCTACCGCGCGCGGCTGGCGCTCGAACTCGACGTGATCGTAAAGATGGGCTTCGCCGGTTACTTTCTCATCGTCGCCGACTTCATTCAGTGGGCGAAGCAGAACGGGATTCCGGTCGGTCCCGGGCGCGGTTCCGGCGCGGGCTCGTTGGTCGCGTACACGCTCGGTATCACCGAGCTCGATCCGATCAAATACGATCTGCTGTTCGAACGTTTCTTGAATCCGGAACGCGTGTCGTTGCCGGACTTCGACATCGACTTCTGCATGGAGCGGCGCGACGAAGTCATCGACTATGTCACGCGCCGCTACGGCGCCGACAAGGTCGCGCAAATCATCACGCATGGCACCATGGCGGCGCGCGCGGTAGTGCGCGACGTCGGGCGCGTCATGAGCCATCCGTACGGTTTTTGCGACAAGCTCGCGAAGCTGATTCCGTTCGAGATCGGAATGACGCTCGCGCGCGCTCTCGAAATCGAGCCGTTGCTGAAACAGCGCTACGACAAGGAAGAAGACGTGCGCGCGCTGCTCGATACCGCGATGATGCTCGAAGGATTGGCCCGTAACGCCGGCAAGCACGCGGGCGGCGTCGTGATCGCGCCGAGCAACCTCACCGATTTCATGCCGCTCTATTGCGAGCAGGGCGGCCATCAAGCGGTGACGCAGTTCGACATGGAGGATCTCGAAAAGCTCGGATTGGTGAAGTTCGATTTTCTCGGATTGCGCACGCTCACGATCATCGACAAAGCGGTGAAGCGCATCAATCGTGAGCGCGAAAGTCGCGGCGAGGCACCGCTCGCGATCGACCAGTTGCCGATCGACGACGTGCCGACCTACGCGCTGCTCAAGTCGTGCAAGACCACCGCGTTGTTCCAGCTTGAATCGCGCGGGATGAAGGACTTGATCAATCGGCTGAAGCCGGATCGTTTCGAGGAAATCGTGGCGCTGGTCGCGCTGTTTCGGCCCGGGCCGTTGCAATCCGGCATGGTCGACGATTACATCGACCGCAAGCACGGGCGCACGCCGGTCAAGTACCCGCACCCGAGCCTCGAGCCGATTCTAAAACCGACTTACGGCGTGATTCTTTACCAGGAACAGGTGATGCAGATCGCGCGCGTGCTGTCGGGTTACACGCTCGGCGCGGCCGATCTGCTGCGCCGCGCGATGGGCAAGAAGAAGCCGGAGGAGATGGCGCAACTGCGCGAAACCTTCGTCGGCGGCGCCCGCGACCGCGGCGTGGCGGAAAAGCTCGCGACGCAGATTTTCGACTTGATCGAGAAGTTCGCGGGCTACGGTTTCAACCGCTCGCACTCGGCGGCGTACGCACTGATCGCGTATCAAACGGCGTGGCTGAAAGCGCATTATGCCGCTGCATTCATGGCCGCGGTGCTGTCCTCCGATATGGACAAGACCGACAAGGTTGTCATCATGATCGCCGAGTGCGGCGACATGAAGCTTAAAGTGCTACCGCCCGATATCAACCGATGCGAGTACGAATTCGAGCCCGTGGACGACGCCACGATCTTATACGGACTCGGTGCGATCAAAGGCCTCGGCGAGTCCGCCATCGATGCGATCCTCCAGGCGCGCGCGTCCGACGGCCCGTTCGCGGATTTGTTCGATCTGTGCAAGCGCATCGACCTGCGGCGCGTGAATCGGCGCGTGCTGGAGTCGTTGATCAAGGCCGGCGCCCTGGACCGATTGGGAACGCATCGTGCCGCACTGATGGCATCGCTCACCCGCGCGTTGGCCGAAGCGGACCAGCACGCCAGCAACAGCGCCGCGGGCCAGTCGGATTTGTTCGGCCACGCGCCGGCGACGTCGGCCGGTCCGCGATACGAAGACACGCCGGAATGGACCGAGGAGCAGCGTCTCGACGGCGAGAAGGAAACGCTTGGGTTGTATCTGACCGGCCACCCGATCGCGCGCTACGCCGACGAGCTCAATCACATCACCAGCGCTACGATCGCGGAGCTTCGTCCGACGCACGACCGCGCGCTGGTGGTGGCGGGGCTGGTAGTCGGTATACGCACCATGCAGACGCGGCGCGGCGACCGCATGGCCTTCGTCACGCTCGATGATCGCACCGCGCGCCTGGAGCTGGCGGTTTTCTCGGAGTTGTTCGAGCGACATCGGGATCTTCTGGTGAAGGACACGTTGCTGGTGGTGCGCGGCCACGTCGCCGTTGACGAATACACCGGCGGATTCAAAATGTCGGCGGAGGAGATCTATAATATCGACCAGGCACGCGCCGTGTTCGGGTCACGCGTTATCATCGATGTCGACACCGATACGGCGGCGAATGGATTCGTGGAAGAACTTAAGCGGATACTCGCGCCGAGCCGGGGTCCCTGCCCGGTGTGGGTGCGCTATCATGGCCAGGCCGCCCAGGTGGAGCTGGTATTGGGCGAGCAATGGAAAGTCAGCCCGAGCGGCGCCGTCCTCGAACGACTGGGGCGCCTCGCCGGCAGCGACAACGTCCAGCTCGAATACAGATGACGCACAGGTGACAGAAGACGGAGGACAGAAGACGGAGCCGGTGGGCAG
>DASWLD010000090.1:0-31322 GCA_036396275.1 Burkholderiales bacterium | reverse complement strand
GTAACACCGTGAGCCGCCTGAAGGCGGCGGATTTTTTCTCCTTCCCCCTTGATGGGGGAAGGTTGGGATGGGGGTGAGACGTTGCGGTCCGTGCACACCGTTAACGCTGCACCCCCACCCTCGCCCTCCCCCTTCCAGGGGAGGGAAATATATTTGTAGCGAGCGCCGCATAGAGCCTGCCCCGCGAAGGTGGGGGTCAAACCTCGGTGAGTCACCCGGCAGAGCCGGGGGTTTACCGTAAACTGAATCATTTTCCCGACGCCGGGTATCGCGGATTCGGTTCACTTTCCGGTGCCGGAGCGACGTATCGGGGTGCGGACTGATGCGACGCTCCTTTTGTGCGTCGAGGGCGCATCCGTGATCTCGGACGCTTCCGGCCGGTAAATACCGCAGCCGAAAACCAGATCGCCTTCGCGCTCGACGTACAACGATTTCGGCTCGATTTTTTTTGTTTTCGGATTCAGGTAGCGATAGTCGTACCAGCCGCTGCCGTGGACGCGCGCCACCTCCAACAAATCGCGCGTGACTTTCTTGCCATCGGCATCGGTTAGATCCGACTGGTCCTTGCCGAGCATAAACTGGTTGACCGGTATCGCGAGCACCACGCCGTTCGGATCCCAGACGACAACGTAAATATCCCCTTGAATGAACTCTCCCGCGGGATCCTGTATATCCTTCAAGGCCCGCTCCAAACCGGCGTTACGCACATGGGCGATGGCGCTCCTCACCAACTCGACGGCCCGTTCGCGATCCTCCACGCGATCGGTCCGGAAAGCGCTGACAGCGCGCAGCAGCCCGGCCGCCTCCTGCTCGAATGACACCGTCGCTGCGGCGCCTTCCTCGACGAGCGCCGCGTTCTGATGCGTCACGTTCTCGAGCTGCGTCAACGCTTTGCCGATCTCCTGCACGCCGGCGTGTTGCTCCTGCGAGGCGGTCGCTACCGACTGGATAAGCTGCGAAACCTCTCGCACTTCCTCGACCGCGCGATCGACGGCCTGTTGCGCCTCGCTCGCGAGGGTGGCGCCTTCGCCGATATCCTTGGTCGATACCTCGATCAACGCCTTGATGTCTTCCGCCGCCTGGGCGCTGCGCTGCGCGAGCGCGCGCACCTCGGAAGCGACGACGCTGAAACCGCGCCCCTGCTCGCCCGCGCGCGCCGCTTCGATGGCGGCGTTCAACGCCAGGATGTTGGTTTGGAAAGCGATGCCTTCGATCAGCGCGATGATTTCCGCCACTTTTTTCGAGCCGCTCTCGATCCGCACCATGGTTGCCGCCATGCGCTGCATCGACTGCCCCGCCGCCTCGGCGCGCCGCCCGGTGCCTTCCGCCCGATCGTTCGCCTGGGAGCAGTGTTCGGCGTTCTGCTTCACGGTGGCCGACAGTTGCTCCATGCTCGCCGCCGTTTCTTCGAGCGTCGCGGCCTGCTCCTCGGTGCGCTGCGATAGGTGGGTATAACCGGCGGCGATTTCGTGCGACCCGCGGGCGATGTGATCGGCGCCGGCTCGAACCTGCCGCACGATGTCCAGCAGATTGGTGGACATGAGCGTCAGCGACGAGAAAATCTCGTTCGACTCCGATTTCGCCGCGTCCTCGCGCTCCACCTTGAAACGCGCGGTGAGATCGCCGCTCGCGACCCGCCGGGCCATTGCCCCGATGCGTTCCATGGCGTTCTTGTTCCATACGGCAAGCGCGATCAACAGGTACAGCAGCACGGCGGCGATCGACCACGAAACGGCGGACAACCATTCGGCGCTGGACGCGGTGGCCGCGGCGAGCTGCGCCAGCGCCAGGAGCGCGACGAATACGCCCATCGTTTGTCGGATGCTCAGCTGCCGGAACAGCACGAACGCCGGTGCCAAAACCTTCATTCGCTTATCTCTGCCCCTTCTCCCTCAAGGATAGTCGGGGTTCGGAGAATCGGCAGAAACTAGCTATTGGGGGAAACTGAGGGGCGGCGCGCCGCGCCGGCGTTCGGACCACGCGGATCGCGACCGCGGGAGAACGCGAGCACCCGCAGGCCTCTTCAGCCGGCTTGCGATCCGGTCCGGAACGAGGGCTTGCCTTCGGAAATCTCGACCGTCCAACTGTAGGCGTCGATCAAGTCCTCCATCGTCAGGTGGACCGAAAACACGTCACCCGGCCGGCATTCACGCTTTGGCAGTCTGAACAACCGATTGGCCCAGTGCGTCGGAACATGTAACGGCGAGGTATCGAAACTCACCTGCTCGTCGAATATCACACGAAAGTACAGGCAAAGCCCGTCGAGCGCGCCGGATCGGATAACGGTACGCCGCGCTTCCACGGTTCGTGCTACCTCGCTCGAATCCGTCATCGCGTTGAGGTCGAACGACAGGATGGGCGTCGGCTCGCACAGAAAATAGTCGACCGAACCCCAACGCAGGTAGCGGCTCGCATAGGCGGTGCGTTTGTAGCGGTCAACCTCTCCCGATTCCTTTAGGCAGCTGAAGTCGATGCCGTGTACCGACTGCTCCCAAATGAACGGCACCTTGTAGGCAGCCCTGAGGCATACCGGCTCGAGGTACAGCTCGAACTTCCCGGGGACGATGCGCCCGGATGGCTTGAGCAGCCGCTTCTTTAGTTCGAGCAGGTTCTCCAACATGTTCTCGTCGAACAGATCGTCGCCGAGCTGCTCGTGCAGAATCACGTCAAGTTGCTCCTCGGGGTGGAAGCCGCGGCTGTTGACCCGCACGAAGACGATGTTCGTGACGCCGTTATGCTCGGCGATGCGCTGCGCGACCTCGATAAACGGCGAGTGATCGATTGCGTAGAGCTTGCGCGGTCGGTTGCGCGCGGCGAACTGCGCCAGGATGCCGGTGCCGGTGCCAAGATCGACGACCATGTCCTGCGCATGCACCAGGCGCGCGATCGCGGCGCGATAGGCATCCACGCGCACCGTGTCCGCGATCATTTGCTCGTGCTCGTAGAGATCACCGAATTCGTCGGTATTGTCGATGTCGGCGATAAGGTTGCGAACGAGCCTATTGGATTTGAGTAACGCCTTGACGCGGCGCAGTGTGAACCGCAGGGGTCCGACCAACGACAACGGCATGCGGCCTCCCGTTTCGGCTGCGCCGGTTACCGGCGCAGCGACTTGCCGATTGCAGCAGCAGACCCGATGCATCGAACCGCCTCTTCGACAAACGCGGAACCTGTATCGGGCACCGCTGCGGCGCCGATGCAGGCTTACCCGAAGCGATGGCCGCTACTTCGCCGCGCGATTCTTGACGAGATCGTCCACTACCGCCGGATCGGCGAGCGTCGAGGTATCGCCGAGGCTGCCGAGTTCGTTCTCGGCGATCTTGCGCAGGATGCGGCGCATGATTTTTCCGGAACGCGTCTTCGGCAGACCCGGCGCCCACTGAATGACGTCGGGCGATGCGGTCGGGCCGATTTCCTTGCGTACCTGCTGCACCAGTTCCTTGCGCAATTCCTCGCTCGGCTGTACGCCGACCTTGAGCGTCACGTAGCAGTAAATCCCCTGGCCCTTGATCTCGTGCGGGAAGCCGACCACCGCGGCCTCGGCAACCGCATGGTGCAACACCAGTGCGCTTTCGACTTCGGCGGTACCGAGACGATGACCAGCGACGTTCAACACGTCGTCGACGCGTCCCGTGATCCAATAGTAACCGTCCTTGTCGCGGCGGGCGCCGTCGCCGGTGAAATACTTCCCGGCATAGGTTTTGAAATACGTGTCGACGAAACGCTGGTGGTCGCCGTAGACGGTCCGCATCATGCCCGGCCACGGGCGCTTGATCACGAGGTTGCCGCTGCACTCGCCTTCGAGTTCCTTACCGTCGCCGTCCATGATGGCCGGTACAATGCCAAAGAACGGCCGCGTCGCCGAACCGGGTTTCAACCTGGTCGCTCCCGGCAACGGCGTAATCAAGATGCCGCCGGTCTCGGTCTGCCACCAAGTATCGACGATCGGGCGTTTGCCGTCGCCGACGACGCGGTGGTACCACTCCCACGCCTCCGGGTTGATCGGCTCGCCGACGGTACCGAGCAGCTTCAGACTCGCGCGGCTGGTTTTCTTCACCGGCGCGTCGCCTTCGCGCATCAGCGCGCGAATCGCGGTCGGCGCAGTGTAGAAGATATTGACCTTGTGCTTGTCGACAACTTCCCAGAAGCGCGACGCGCTCGGGTAGTTCGGAACGCCTTCGAATATCATCGTGACCGCGCCGTTCGCGAGCGGGCCGTACACGATGTAGGAATGCCCGGTTACCCAACCGACGTCCGCCGTGCACCAGAAGACGTCGCCGTCGTGGTAGTCGAAGATGTATTTGTGCGTCATGGCGACGTACACGAGGTACCCGCCCGTGGTATGCAGCACGCCCTTCGGCTTACCGGTCGAGCCGGAGGTGTAGAGAATGAACAACGGATCCTCGGCGCCCATTTCCTCCGGCGGACAATCGGCCGAGGCCTGCGCCATCAATTCGTGGTACCAAACGTCGCGCTTCGCGTTCCAGGCGATATCGCCGCCCGTGCGCTTGGCGACCAGCACGGTATGCACGTTCGGGCAGTGTTCCAGCGCCGCGTCGGTGTTTTTCTTGAGCGGAATCTTCTTGCCGCCGCGCACGCCTTCGTCCGCGGTGATCACCGCGCGACAGTCGGAATCGAGAATGCGGTCCTTGAGCGACTCGGGTGAAAAACCGCCGAACACCACCGAGTGCACCGCGCCGATACGCGCGCACGCGAGCATGGCCACGGCCGCTTCCGGAATCATCGGCATGTAAATGCACACGCGGTCGCCCTTCTTGACGCCACGGCTCTTCAACACGTTGCCGAGTTTGCAGACTTCCCGATGCAGCTCGCGGTAGGTGATCTTCTTGTCTTCCTTGGGATCGTCGCCCTCCCAGAGGATCGCCGTCTGATCGCCGCGTTTGTCCAGGTGGCGATCGAGGCAGTTGGCGGCGACGTTCAGGGTCGCGCCCTCGAACCAGCGAATGTACAGATTCTTCGCGTCGAAGCTCCAGTCCGAAACCTTTTTCCACGGCTTCATCCAGGTCACGAACTGCTTCGCCTGTTCGGCCCAGAAACCGTCCGAATCCTCCAGCGAACGCCGGTACATCACTTGATATTTTTTGTCGTCGATCCAGGCCTTGGCGGCGGCCGCGGCCGGCACTTCGTAGACATGAGCTTCGGACATACGCGCTTCTCCTGTGCTAGCTTGTTCGCGCCGCGTGAAGGGTACGCGACGCGGCGTTATGGTTTTCTTATACCGGCACGCCTTCGCGATAGGCGTCGAAGGATGCGTTCGCTTGGTCTGGCATTTTTCTATCCGACCAAAACGATGTCAACGTCCCCAAACGCCGCGCACCCGGGTCGACGGGATATCGATCCGCCGACGCTTCGCGAAAACCGATCCGTTTGAAAACTTTCCATTCTTTCGATTCGCATCTGGCTAGTTACGCCGATGAATGATACAAGAGCGCGTGCATGCACCCGACGCCAAAATCGCGAAGCGCCAGAGACTGATGCCGGAACCCACTTCACGTGCCGTCCGTTTCGGACGTTGGTCCCGCGATCTGTGGCGCGGCCTGCGCGATTATTTCGGGTCGCTCGGCCGGCGCCGAGCCGAGCCGATCGACAATCGCGCGAGCCTGCGGCGATTTCTGGAAACGCGCTCGAACTTCATGGCGCAAACGTCGCTGTACGGCTATCTGCGCACGCGCGCCGGCATGATCTATCCGCAGTTGTTCGACGACGACACGTTCGTTCGATCGGTCAACGTCGCCAAATGGCACCTATGGCTCGCGTGCCTGTCCGACTTGTCGGTCTATGCCGGCGGACGGCTCGCCGCGCAGTCGCCGACCCGCGCCGCGGCGGCCGCGAAACTCGTGAAAGAGATCGTGGCGGCCATCCTCGACGAAACCGGTACGCCCGCCGATGCGGACGCCGAGTTCGCGGCGCACGCCGACCGCGTTCGCAGCCGCCTCGCGGCTTGCGATTGGGCCGGCGTCGCCGACGACGAGACGCCGTTTCGCGAAAGTCCCGGCGCGCTCATCCACTGGGCCCCGATCGTCGAGAACCTGAAAGAACTCGACGACGAGATCGTCCGCAATTCGGTTCGTTTTCGCTGGCAGGAGGTTCGCCGGCACTTACGCCGCGACCTCGATGCCGACGCGGTGCTCCGGGCAACCCCCTAGCACCGAACCCGACGCGCCGACCCATCGGCGCGTCACTTGAGAATCAATCCGACCAAGTACGCCACTCCCTGCGCGAATTCGCTTTCCCGCGGAAACGACAACATGCCCATGACCGAGTAACCGAGCAGCCACGGCATCAAATAGAAGCGCACCATGAAGAAAAACCACGCGACGTACAGCGGCACGAACGGCGGTATCAGGAACGCCGGCGTGATTGGATTGAACAGCTTCAGCAGCGGATTCGTGACGCGCACGAAGAACCGGCTGAAGAAAAATTTGCTCTCCTCCGGCAGGAAAATTCGCATGCCGAAACGGCCGATCAGCGTCCACATGATCATGCCGAGCACGTAATCGACGATGATCGCCCACAGCGGAATCGTTTGAGTCATCTAGGGAAACTCTGATTTATATGACTTTCTGTCGCAGAGACGCGAAGACGCAAAGAAGAGGTTCAGTTTACCCTTGCCATTCTTTGCGCCTTCGCGTCTTTGCGTCGAGCATTCATAAGAGGATCCGGATTAAAGACAAGCCACGGAATTTCAATCGGCGCGGATCGCCCCCTCCCGTTCCCCTCCCCCGCACGCGGGGGGAGGGTTGGGGTGGGCGCCGCGGCGAAGATCCGCCGCGGCACCGAATGATACTAAAGCGCCTCTAGTGCTGCGCTCCCAGGATCGACGCGCCGCTCGGGATGCGGACTTCGTCAACCATGGCTTGTGTCTCCTTGTCCGGGGCTTTGGTCATCAGCGTTACGGCCACCATCGCGATCAAGCTCGCGGTTGCGCCGACCATGCCAAAGCGCAGGTCATCCATTCCCCACCACGGCACCATGCCGCCCCACTTCACCATGTACAGGTACCACGTACCGGCACCCAGACCGACCACCATGCCGGCGATAGCGCCCGGACGGTTTGCCCGCTTCCACCAGATCCCGAGCACCAGCGGGAAGAACAGGCCGGACATGGCGAAGTCGAACGCCCAGGCCACCGCGCCGAGAATACCGGTGAGCTTGAAGCTCGCGACAACCGAACCGAGCGCGCCGATGGCGAGCAACAGCACGCGAGCCACGATCAAGCGCCGGCGCGTTTCCGCTTTCGGATCGATCATCTTGAAGTACAGATCGTGCGATAGCGCATTCGCGATAGCGAGCAGCAGACCGTCGGCCGTCGACATCGCCGCCGCCATACCGCCGGCGGCCACCAGGCCCGAGATCACGTACGGCAGACCCGCCATCTCCGGCGTTGCCAACACAACGATATCGCCGCGCAGGAAGAACTCGTTGATCTGCAGGATACCGTCGGCGTTGAAGTCCTTGATCGCCAACATGCCGATGGACGCCCAGTTCTGAATCCAGGCGACCGACATCACGTCCGCGATCGGCTTACCGATGATGCTCGTCGCCAGATTCGGATCCAGGATCTGCAGCTTGGTAAACGTGGCCAACGCCGGCGCCGTGAAGTAAAGCAGGAAGATGAAGAACAGCGACCAGGCCACCGAGGTTCGCGCGGACCGCACCGACGGCGTGGTGAAGTAGCGCATTAAGATGTGCGGGAGCGACGCGGTACCGATCATCATGCACGCCGTCAGCGTAATGAACCGCCAAGCCGCGATGGGCCCTTCACCCGGCGCCGAGTGCAGGGTCGTCAGAGCGGCCATGCCGGGGAAGCTCTTGGCGAGCTCTCCCGGCTTCAACACGCCGACCTGATGCAGCTGCTCGAGCTCGATGATTCGGGAAACGGCGTCGCCGTAGGCCAGGTGCGGCAGCACACCGAAGCCCTGCTTGATCGACATCCAGAACACCGGAATCAAATACGCGATGATGAGCACGATGTACTGCGCCACCTGCGTCCAGGTCACCGCGCGCATGCCGCCCAACATGGAGCAGAGCAGAATGCCGACGAGACCGATCCAAACGCCGACTTCGAACGGAAGGTGCAGCGTGCGCGCGGCAATAGTGCCGGTTGCGTTGATCTGCGCCGTCACGTAGGTGAACGACGCAACGACCAATACGACGACCGCCCAGAAGCGCGCGGTATTGCCGCCGTAGCGCGTGCCGATGAAGTCCGGCACCGTGTAGCAACCGAACTTGCGCAGATACGGCGCCATCAGCGTCGCCACCAGCACGTAGCCGCCGGTCCAGCCGACCACGAACGCCAGATAGGCGTGACCGCCGAGATAGATGCCGCCCGCCATCGCGACAAACGAAGCGCCGGACATCCAGTCAGCCGCCGTCGCCATGCCGTTGAACACCGACGGCACCTGCCGCCCGGCGACGTAGTAGGCGTCGACCTGCATGGTGCGCGACAACCAACCGATGACGGCGTAAATTACGACGGTGAAAGCCACGAACAAAATGCCGATGGTATTCGCCTTCATACCGCCATATCTTTCGAAAAGCGCCATGAGCAGGAAAAACAATAGAAACCCACCGGTGTAAAGTCCGTAGATCCTCGGGAGGTTATCGATAAAACTGCCTTTCTTGAGAAATGCCATGATTTTTTCCTCCTAGTCTTCTTCGGCCACGCCGAACTGGCGGTCGATGTTGTCCTGCTGCTTCGCGAATATGAACAACTGGACCACGAAGACCACGAGCGATCCCTGTGCCGCCATGTAAAAACCGAGCGGGAAATCCAGAAAGCTGACCTTGTTGAGTTGGGGCGCAAACCAGTGGACGACAAACGAAAACACGAACCAGATAACCAGATGTACGATCATCAGGTTTCGCGTCCGACCCCAGTGCGCCTCCCGTTGTGTAGCGCTAATAGCAGAAGCCACAGTTATTCCTCCGTAGTTGCTAGTGATGTATAAAACGGCCGATAACGGCTGCCACGCCGCCGTCAACCGAACCCGGGACCCCACCGGGCGACTCGCGTGTTTGCTTGTAGTCGCATCTTCGTTACCTCGCTTCGGTTAACTCGTTATTGTTTTCGCGCACGCGTCGCGTGCTCTCCTCCGTGACGGCGACCTTCCTGGTCCGGGCGTCACGCCCCTGGCACATCATCCTGTGGTAATTCGTTCATGCGCATGCGCCGCCGCCCGCAGCTGCGCCAGCGTGGAAATGCCGCGCGCACCGGCGCGCGCAAGCAGTATCAGAAATATCTCGGCGGTCGCGTATGCATCGTGCACGGCGTCGTGGCGCGTATGCGCGCGCAGCCGAAAATACGCGAGCCAGTCGTCGAGCGCGCCGTGTACCAGGCGCGCTTCGGGAAACAGAATCGGCGCAAGCCGGGCCGCGTCGATCCACGGATTGCTCAAGCGCACGCCGAGTTCCGCGCGCAGCGCGCGATCGAGGACGATGCGGTCGAAGTCGGCGTGAAACGCGACGCACGGGCTTTTGCCGACGAATTCGAGAAAACCACCGAGCGCCCGCTCCGGTATTTCGCCGGCCGCCTGCCGGGTCGGTGTCAAGCCGTGTACCACGACGTTTTCGCGCGTCGACGGCCACTGGTTGCGCAGCACCACGTTGAAAGCCTCCCGCGGCGTCAGACGCATCCGCTCGACCACGACCGCGCCGATCGAGAGCAGCCGATCGCGTCGTGGATCGAGCCCGCTCGTTTCGACGTCCAAGACCATGAACCGCGTTTCGTCGATAGCCGCGCTGTCGGGGCTCTCCGGCAGCACGCGCCACGCCTCGATCGCGCGAACCAGCTCGTCCGGCAGCTCGACCTTTGGCCGGAACAATTGCGCTAACCAGGCCACAGCTGGTACTCCATCGCGACGAACGATTGCAGCTTGCGCGCTTGGCGAAACGCCTCTTTCAACACCCGCCGATCGAGATCGTTCAGACTGGAGGGGTCGAGAAAATTATGCAGCGGTTCGCCGGCGCGCGTTTGCGCTCGATGACAACGCATGCGCGTCAGTTGTACGAACGCGTAGGCGTCGCACCACCCCTCGACCTCGTTCGCGCCGACCGCGCTGCGCCGGGCCGCACCGCGCAGCCGCGCGAGCGTGTTGGTCTCGGCCACGCCGTGCGCCAATGCCAAAATGCGGGCGCCGTCCACGAAAGGTGTCGCGCCACGCAACTTCAGATTGAGCGATTTGTCGTGCTCCCCGCCGCTTTCGACGTCGAAGTCGCGCAGCAACCCCAGCGGTGGACTGACGCTCATGGCGTTCTCGGCCATCTGGCGCAGGAAGCGCGGCACCTGCGCGACGCGTTGATGCACCCAGCGGCGCAGCGTCTCGACCGGTGCCGGGTTTCCCTCGATCACGCGGAAATCGAAATAGATACTGGCATTGAGCAGGTGTTCCGGCGTGCCGTGCTCGATCCAGGTTGCGAAGCGCTGGCGCCATTCATCGAGGGTGAGGCAACACTGCGGGTTGCTCGCCATGACATTTCCCTCGCACAGCGGAAAGCCGCAGGCATCGAGCGCCGCGTTGATGTGTTTCGCCAACCCCAACAGCTCGGCGCGCGCGTCTTCGACCGACTGGCCCCGCGCGGGCGTATACAGCATGCCGTTGTCCTGGTCGGTCTTGAGGGTTTGCTCTTGGCGTCCTTCGCTGCCGAACGACAGCCAGGTAAACGCCGCGCGCGGCGTCCCGTGCGCGGCGATCATGAGTGCGATGACGCGGCGAGTCGCGTGATCGTTCAGCGCCGCGATGATCTGCACGAGCTGCATCACCGACGCGCCCTGCACCAGCATGTTCTCGATCAACTCGCGCATGTCGCGCCGCAGTTTGGTGATGGTCTCGACGTCGGGCGCGTGCGTCATTGCGCGGGTCAAGTGCACCAGTCCCACGCGCTGGAGCGCGAACAGATTGCGCTCGGAAATGACACCGACGAGACGCGCGTTTTCCACGATGCCGACATGGCCGATGCCGTGTTGCGCCATAAGCAGCATCGCCTCGTAAGCCGTCGCGTGCGGCGCCAGCGTCAGCGGATCGGGCGTCATGACCGCGCGGATCGGCGTATCGAGCGTGAAGTCCTTCGCCGCCACCCGTGCGAGCAAGTCGTGCAGCGTGAAGATACCAACCGGCGCGTCGCGTTCATCGACCACGACGATCGATCCGACGCGTTCGTGGTGCATGCGCTCGACCACCTGGCGCAGCGTCGTTTGCGGACTGCACGTCACCGGCGCACGCGGCATCAAGGTGCCGAGCGCGGTATTGAAGGAAACTTCGTTTTGTTGCGTGGCGAGATCCGCCTGCATGCCGCGCAGCGCTTCCGAATACAATGCCGCCAGCCGGCGCGAACAGAATTCCTGAAACACCGGACTCAGCGCGAGCAGCCGCTCGAAATCGTCGCGATCGAGTTCGTAGCAAAACGTGTCCTCGACCGCCCGATGCTTCATCACGACCGCTCGGCGCGCGAGCATCGCGCCGATCGGAAAACACTCGCCCGGTTCGAGTTCCCACAGCTCGTCGCCGCTCGGCGGGCCGCGGCCGTCGCCGAACTCCCCGCGCACGCGGCCTTGCTTGATGATGTAAAGCGTTCGCGCCGGTCCGCGCGAGGGGTCGATTAATATCTCGCCCTTTGGATAAAACGCGAGACGCAAATGTTTGGCGAGAAATTCGAGGTGAGGCGGCGCCATGCGACCGAACGGCGCGTGACGACGCAGCGACTCGATGGTCGGTATAAGAATGTTGCGCTCTGCTTCCACCCGCGCTTGTACGTTTTTTGTCGATGCGCCCAAGATTGCCGCCGTGGTTTGTGGTGGAACTCCTCCTGCCCGGCAAAATCCTTACGCCCGGCATTGCAATCCGCATGCCGCGAGAATCTCGCAGACAGAACAAGAGCTTAGCTTGGTTCGGCGATCACGATCGTTACGTCCTGTAACAAGCGATCGTTACCTGGCGTAACAGCGTTGCAGGGGATTCGCTCCCGTCCGGCGGGGGCGATATCGAGGGGGAATGGCTTTGCGACCGACTCGCTTACGCGCTCTTCGGCCGCGGAAGATTCAATCGCTGACGCCGCTCCCACAGCGCCTTGCGCGACATGCCGAGGCGCTTGGCCAACTCGGTCTCGGTCAATCGATCCTGGTGGGTCAGCACGAACCGGCGGAAGTAGTCTTCCAGCGATAAATTGCCGGCGGCGTCGGCGGCGCCGATGGCCGCCGGCGGCGTCGGGTCGAGCGCGAGCATATCGGCGGTAATCTGGCCGTCCTCGCACAGAATCACCGCGCGTTCGATCGCGTTTTCGAGCTCGCGCACGTTTCCCGGCCACCGGTAAGCTTGCATCGCGCTTAGTGCTTGCGGCGCCAGCCACGCGCGCGGGCGGTTCAAGCGCCGGCAGATCTTCGCCAACAGAAACTCCGCCAACGTGGCGATGTCGTCGCCGCGATCGCACAACGGCGGCAACTGAATTTCGAAAACATGCAAACGGAAATAAAGATCGGAGCGAAACGAACCTTCGGCGACGCGGCCTTCCAGGTCGCGATGCGTGGCGGCGATCAGCCGTACGTTGACCTTGCGGGCACGGGCGCTGCCGACGCGCCTGATTTCGCCTTCCTGCAACACGCGCAACAAGCGCGCCTGTGCCGCCGCCGGAAGTTCGCCGATTTCGTCGAGAAACAGCGTACCGCCGTCGGCGGTTTCGATTAAACCGCGATGTTCCGCCACCGCGCCGGTGAACGCGCCGCGTTCGTGTCCGAACAATTCCGATTCGATCAAGGTATCGGGAATCGCGGCGCAATTTACCGCGACCACCGGCGCGTCTTTGCGCGGGCTCATCTCGTGTAGGGCGCGCGCCACCAATTCCTTACCGGTGCCGGACTCGCCGCGAATCAACACCGTCGAGTCGGTGGGCGCGACCTTGCGAATGCGCTCGAAAACCTCGCGCATCGCGGCGCAGTCACCGATCATGCCGCCGACCGGATAGTTGCGGTCGAGCTCGGCTTGCAATGTTTGGGCGCGCCGCAGCAGGCGCCGCTGCTCGAGGATGCGATTCACGCACAGCAACATTTCATCGTGATCGAACGGTTTGGTGATGTAGTCGGCCGCGCCGAGTTTCATCGCCTCGACCGCCGACTTGACGCTCCCGTAGCTGGTCATGATCAACACCGGTACCGGCGCCGCGCTCGCGATGATGTCGGTGCCGGGCGCGCCCGGGAGCCGCAAGTCGGTGATGATCAGATCGAACGACGCCAGATCGTGCGCGTCCAGCGCCTCGCTCACCGCGCCGGCTTCCGCCACCTCGTAGCCGTGGCGCGCCAGCAAACGCTGCAGCGCCTGGCGGATAACTGTTTCGTCCTCGACGACCAAAATGCGGTTCATAACGTCTCGACCCGAGCCTCCGGCGTGCCGGGAACGTCCGGTGTCCGCTCGATCGGCAGCCGCACGATCACCGAGGTCCCCGCGTCGGCGCTGCTCTCGATCAAAATCGAGCCGCCATGATCGGAAATGATGTTATAGACCAACGGCAGTCCGAGGCCGGTACCTTCGCCCGGCTGCTTGGTGGTGAAAAACGGTTCGAACACACGCTCGCGCAACTCTTCCGGAATGCCGCTGCCTTGGTCGCGCACCTCGATCCGAATAAAGTCATCGTTCTCCGGCGCTGCGTCGATTTCGATCGAATCGCCCGGCTGCGATGCGTCGCACGCGTTGGTCAGGAGGTTGACGAACACTTGCACCAGGCGACTGCGATCGCCCGGCAATTCGACATCCGGATCGCAGCGATTCACGAAGTTCGCTTGCTTGCCGGCACGCGACAACCGCACCAGGCGGACCGCTTCCTCGACGCACGCCGCGAGCGGCACCGGCCCCGCGGAACGTTGCGCCGGCGCACCGCCGTGGGCGAAGGTGACCAGCGACTGCACGATGTCGGCGATGCGGCGTATTTGCTGCTGGATCAACCCGACGCTCTCATCGATGACGCTGCGATCGTTCTCGTCGCGCAAGTTCTGCGCGAGCGACGCAATGCCCGTCAGCGGATTGCCGATCTCGTGCGCCACGCCGGCCGCGAGCCGGCCGATCGACGCCAGGCGTTCGGCGTGCGCCAGTTCGGACTCGAGCGTTTGGCGCTCGGTCAGATCCTCGACCAGGATCACCTTGCCGCTGCGCACGTACGCCATGGCGGTTGGATCTTCAATCGCCGCTTTGTGCAGATTCAACCAGCGTGTGCGCCCGCGGATTTGCACTTGCAGCTTGTACAGGTGTTGCTCCTGCGCATCGGCAAAACCGCTGAGCAGCGCGCCCCACGGCTCGGGCAGCGCCGCCAATCCGGCACCGCCGATCTCGGCGCCGGCCAGCCCCGACAGGCGCTCCATCGCGTGATTCCAAATAACCACCTCGCGCTCCGGGCCGAGCGAACACACCGGCAGCGGCAGTTCTTGCAATGTTTGCCGATGATAACGTCGCAGCGCATCGAGCTCAGCCGCCAGACCCTGCAGCCGCGAGCGCGAGTCCTCCAAATGCTCCTCCAGATTACGCACGGTGTCGGCGAGCGCGAGCTGCGAACCCTGGTCGAGCCGCAACCGGTCGTTCACCACCATGCGCGCGAGTAACGGTCCGACCAAACCCGACAGATTGCGCTCGATGCGCTCGCGCAATCGACGCAGCTGGGTCGGGCGGCGTTCGTTGTCGGTCAGCGCCAGATCGGCGAGCGCCTGGCGCACCTCGCGCGCCGCGGTCTGCGGGCCAACAACGCGCGCCAGCTGCTCGCGGAACTGCTCCGGCGAGGCGGCGGCGACCACGCCCCGCGGCGGCGGCAACGCCCCGCGCACGCAAGCGCGCGCGGCATCCATTTCCTCCGCCGATTGCCGCGTGCAGGCCGACAGGCCGACGAACAATAGGCTATTCACCGCGAGCGACCAAAACGTACCGAACACGATCGGAGTTTCGGCGGCGCCGCCGAGCCATACCTGTAAATTAAACCCGAGATGAATGATTCCCGAATTTTCGAGCAGCGGCGCCAACAGCGCGAACAACCAAACGAAACCGCCGCCGAGCAAACCGCCGATAAAACCGGTCCGCGTCGCGCGCGACCAGAACAGGAGCCCGACGATACCGGGCAGAAACTGCGCCACGGCAACGAACGAAATCAATCCGAGTTGCACCAATCCCTGGTTGCTTTCGAGCAGCAAATAAAATCCGTAGCCGGCGAAAATCACCACGGCGATCAAGAAGCGCCGCCACCACAACAGGCGTTGATACAAGTTGTCGTAGGCGGTGGCGCGCGTGAGAAAGCTCATCGGCAGCACCAGGTGATTCAGGCACATCGCCGCGAGCGCCAAGGTCTCGACGATCATCATGGCGCTCGCCGCCGACACGCCGCCGAGAAACGCGACCGTGGTCAGCCAACCGGAACCCGATTGCAGTGTGATGCCAAGTACGTAGTAGTCCGGATTGGTTCCGACATGAAACGCGTGGCTGGCCCACAACACCGGCACGATCGGGAGATTGATCAACAGCATCAACAGCGGAAACCCCCACGCAGCATAGCGAAGCGTGCGCGGTTCGATATTTTCGGTGAACGTCATGTGAAACTGACGCGGCAAAAGAAACGCGGCGGCAAACGCGAGCAGCATCAGCGTCAGCCACGGTCCCTGTTGGATCGGCTGGTACAACTGAGCCAGCGCGTCCGGGGTCTTGGCGAGCCAGCGCTCCATGCCGTCGAAGCCGCCGAACAATCCGAACACCGCGAACCCGCCGACGATCGCGAGCGCCAAGAGTTTCACCGCCGACTCGAACGCGATTGCCACCACCAAGCCCTCGTGTTTCTCGCGCGCCGAGGCGTGACGCGCGCCGAACAGGATCGCGAACACGATCAGGGTGACGCAAAATCCGAAAGCGATCAGCGACGGCGTCGCGGCCTGCGTCAGCGCCCGCAGCGACGCCGTCACCGCCAGAATCTGCAACGAGATGTACGGCAAGATGCCGACCAGCATGAACAACGTGACGAGCACGCCGGTCAGCTGATTGCGATAGCGAAACGCCAATAGATCGGCCAGCGACGTCAACTGATAATCGCGCGTGAGGCGCAAGATCGGCATCAACAGCACCGGCGTCAGCGCGAACGCCAGCGTCACACCGAGATAAATCGTGAGGAAGTTGTAGCCCTGCGTCTGGGCGAAGCCGACGCTGCCGTAGTAGCTCCACGAGGTCGCGTATACGCCGAGCGAAAGCACGTAGGTCAAAGGATGGCGCGCGACGCGCGACGGAATTACCCCGCGTTCGGCGGCGTACGCGATCAGAAACAGTACTAATAGGTAAACGACACCGGCGAGAAATAGGATCCACAGATCAAAAGTCATGTCCCGACCCCCGCACGACCCAAGCGATCATGACGATGAATCCGAGCCACAACAGGTACGGCAGATACCAAATCGACGCGACGGCCGCCCACCAAAACGTGAACGGCGAGAAGAATAGAAACAGCCCGAACAGCAAGAGCAGAACAACGCTGTCAAGCCTGTGGCTATTGTCTGGACTTAGCATCGGATTAGCCTACCAGAGTCGTTACAAAAGGTAACGCTGCTGCGCTCCTCAGTCCGGCGGTTTCGCGAATATTATGAAGCAAGGGAATCAGCGTGTTTCCGAGTCGATTTAACCCAGGCGCAACGCCCAACATTCGGAGGGTCCATGCACTCTCGACGCCGGTTCCGGAAAGACGTCCACGTTCGAAACTCCGATCTCCTACTGCAACAACGCCATCACGCCGAACGATGCCCTTTTTGTTCGCCACCGTCTCGCCAACGTGCCGCACGCCAGCGCGCCTCGGCATCGGCCGCGATGCGATCTAAAGGCCATCGAGTTTCCAAATGCGGCCCGTGCCGCAGCCTCGACCAACGTCCCGATGAATTCCGTGTTTCTCGATCGCAACAAAATGATCAAGCTGGATGGGGGGCACCGATCGATCCGACCAACGCCTCGAAGATTGCGGACTATGTGCACTACGGCCAGTGGTGCTCAGGGGCGCGATCGCCCGTAGCGCCGCGGCGGTCGCGCCGTCGCCTCCGGGGGTAGCCGGCGCCTACCGGTGCCAGCGGTGCATCTCTTGCGCTACTCTTACGGGGTATGTGCCCCGGCTTGCGTATTTTCACGCCTACCGTTCGAGGGCGTGAGTGAAAAAAATCGTCGTCACCGGCAGTGCCAGCGCGTTCGCAAACGAATTGCTCCCGATTCTCACCAGCGACGAGCGTATCGAACAAGTTATCGGTATCGATCGAAGCGAGAGTGCGTTGCGGCACGAGCGTTTCACGCAAGTCTTGCTTGACCTGCGCTCGCCGCAGATCGCGAGGGTTCTGGCCGGCGCCGACGCCCTCGTGCACCTCGACAGCAGCGTGCGCAATGACGCGGATGCGCCGTTCACGGAATCGGGCGTGCATCCCGGCCAAAACGTGTTTCGCTGCGCGGCGCAGCAGCAAGTGCCGATCGCCGTCTATTTGTCGAGCGCCGCCGTGTACGAGCTGCCGGCGCGCCAACGCCCAATCGACGAACAACAGCCGCGCGCCGCGCCGCGCGGGTTCGGCTGGGCGCAGGATCATGTCGCGCTGGAGTCGTGGCTCGACACCTTCGAACCCGAGCATCCGTCAATGCGGATCGTACGGCTGCGCCCACATCTGATAGTCGGCACCCACGGCACGCCGGCGGTGCGACGGCTGCTGCGTTCGCCGTTGACCGTGCGCCTTGCCCGAACCGCGTCGGTGCTGCAATGCGTGCATGCGCTCGACGTCGCGCGCGCGGTGCAGCTTGCGCTGCACCGCGACGTCGCCACCGGCGCTTTCAACCTTGCCTGCGCCGACACCGCGACGCTGCGCGAGATGCAACGCCTGAGCGGCGGCGGATGGATTTCCGTTCCCTTTGCGATTGCGTATCGCCTGGCGCGGCGCGCGGCGCGGGCAACCGGCGGCGGCGAACCGGTCTGGATGGAACTGCTGCGCCATGAAGTCGTTCTCAACACGAACCGCGCACACCGGCGCCTCGGCTGGAAGCCGCTGTACGGTACCGTGACGGCCTGCCTTACCGCACCGGAATAAGCGAGACGGAAATGGGCGACGTCATCAAATTTCGGCGGCAGCCACGGCGCACCCACGACAACGATCGCGCGCTGTGCGCCAGCGGTTTTCACAAATGGAAAGCACTCCCCGAGCGGCGCTTCGACGTGAAGAAGGGCAAGCTAGTGACGGTCGAGCGATGCGAACGGTGCGGGAAGATTCGGAATCGATTGACATAAGTTAGTTCGCCCTTCGGGCGAGTAGTCGACGTATGAAATTAACTTGTGGGTGGTTGACCCATCGCTCCCAGCTCCTGCCTCCCGCGAAATTCGTACGTCCCTGTACCGCACGGCAAGTGACTTTCTTTTGTGTGGCCAAAAGAAAGTCACCAAAGAAAAAGCCCACCCCCGTCGCGGCGCCACCCCAGTTTATTATTATTCCCCTCCCCCGCTTGCGGGGGAGGGTAAGGAAGGGGGCGGTGCCCTGCGCTTCTCAGGAAGATCGGGCGCGAGACGAACTCGCCGGCGGATGAAAGACACATCCGCTCGGGCTCAAACATCGCGCGGCTTCGAGCATCGCAGGCGTTTGAGGTGAAGCCCGTCAGGGTCGCGGCCAAGAAGGCCGCGACCGAGTCACAGCACAGGGGCGAAGCGGGGTTTTCGCGGGTGCACTTAACGTGCATCCGCGCCGCTGAGCGGGCGCACAGGGATATGCGCCCCGGACTTTTTCGCGGAGCAGGATGGCACAGCGGAAAAGTGCGTGGCTCGGCGAGGGCCCCGAACTCGAGAAGCGCAGAAGCTGTTTGCGCCATCCGGGCGTGCTTTCTTTTGGGTACTTTTATTTGCACGAGCAAAGAAAAGTACCCCGACCTGCGGTGCTGTACAGGGACGTACGAATTTCGTGGGAGGCAGGATGCCGGGAGCGATTCGGGAACCGCAAGTAATAAATCTTACATCGACTACCCGCGCGGGAGCGCGAACAAGCATCGAGTCAAACCCTCCCCACCCTAATATGTAACCCCCACTCCACCAACCGAACGTCCTCCGCCCCCCACGCGCGCGCCAGCGGTTCGCGCAGCGCGTCGATCGGTTCCACCTTCCGCGCCTGCGCGTAACGCCGGCTTGCCGACCACGTCCCCAAGTAGCCCAGCAAATCCTCAAGTCGCCAGTACTGCACCATCCGAAACGGCGGCGCGTCGAATTCGGCGAACGGAAAGGGAATCGTACGATAGCGCTCGTCGACCAGCTTGCGTTCGGGGGGCCAGTACTCGCCGACGGTTTCGACATAATAGTGCTGCACGATCGCATCGATTTCCGGCGCTACACGCGTTCCCGCGTAGGTCCAGGCGGCGATGACGCCGCCGGGCTTCAACACCCGCCGCACTTCGTCGTAAAACCGATTGAAGTCGAACCAATGAATCGCCTGCGCGACGGCAACCAAATCGACGCTGCGATCGACGAGATCGGTGCGCTCCGCCGGCATCACCCTGTAAGTAATGCGTTCATGGGGCGCGGCATTGTTCAGCTGCGCTTCGGCGGCGTCGCTGGCGATCACGCGCGTGAAATGCCGCGCCAGCTCGAGCGCGGCTTGACCGCTGCCGGTGCCGACGTCCCAAGCCAGCGCACGCATCGGCGTTAGCGTTGCCAGCCAGTCGAACAGCGCCGCCGGATAGTTGGGACGATACTTGGCGTAGTCGGCCGAGTCGCCGGAGAAGTGGTCCTTGAACCCGGTTTCGCGTTTCATCCGATCAGACTTGTGCCTGCGACCGCGGCGCCGATGCGCCCGTTATTTCGTCCGCCGCCTGCTCCGCGGCATCGGCGAACGGCAGGAACACGATGCTCGCGCCCTTTTGCCGCAGCAGTTCGGCGTCGGCTTCGGAGTGCGCGGTCAGTGCGGTGCGCCCGCGATAGTTGTGAGTCCCCAAACCGTGCAATAACGCGAGATTCACGTCCCGCTGCGGCGCCGTGCTGACGACCCAACGCGCGTGCGCGAGCGGAAGCGTGGCGGCGAACTCGGGATCCTCGGCGTCGCCATACTGCGCCGACCACCCCAGGCGCCGCCACTCGCGCACCGCCTGCGGGTCGAAATCGACGCCGAGCACGCTCATGCCGCGGTGGCGCAGGTGTCGCGCCAAATTCCCGCCGTAACGGCCGAGCCCAAACAGAATCACGTCGGCGGCGAGCGGATGCGGCCCTTCATCGAGCTTCGCTTCGCGGTACGGCATGCGGCGCTCGAAGACATTCAGACGCGGAGCAAGCCACTCGTACAGCGGGTGCGAGTACAAAATCAAGTACGTGGAGAGTCCGATCGTCACCAGGCCGACAAGCGTAATCAGGCCGAGCACATCGCGATCGATATGCCCCAGGGTCACGCCGAGCGCGCCCAAGATGAAAGAGAACTCGCTGATTTGGGCGACGGTCAGTCCGGCGAGGAAGCCGGTGCGCTTGCGGTAACCCATCGCGCCCATGATCATCATGACGATCAGCGGGTTTCCGATCAGCACGAATAACGACAGCACGATTGCCGGGACCAGTTGCGTGCCGAGCAGCTGCAGATCGAGCTGCACGCCGAGGCCGACAAAAAAGAACAGCAGCAGGAAATCGCGAAGGCTCACGAGTCGCGTGCTGATCGCCTCGCGATACGGCGTGGACGCGATCGACACGCCGGCGAGAAATGCGCCGACCTCCTTCGAAAAACCCAAATGGTCACCGAGCGCCGCCAGTGCAACCGCCCACGCGACACCCGCGAGCACGAGCAGCTCGGTCGAGCGCGCCAAGTGATGCAGCAGCGATGACAACACGTACCGCATCAATAGGCCGAGTGCGGCGAGCATGAGCGCGCCCTTCAGCGCCGTCACGAGCAATGCCGCTACGCCGGACCCTTCAATCGTACCGGCGACGCCGAGCGCCGACAGTCCGATCATCGCAAGCACCACCACGATGTCCTGCACGATCAGGAAACCTACCGCAATGCGCCCATGCAGCGAATCGATCTCGCGCTTATCGGAGAGCAGTTTGACGATGATGATGGTGCTCGAAAACGTCAGTGCCACGGCGACGTAAAGCGCCGCGATATGGCCGAGGCCGAGCGCGAGCCCGATGAAGTATCCGACGACCGAGGTAAATACGACTTGTCCAAGACCGGTCGCCAAGGCCACCGGCCCGAGGCTGCGAATCAAGTGCAGATCGAGCCGCAGCCCAACCACGAACAGCAGCAGCGAAATACCCAACGTGGCAAGCAGCTCCACCTGTTCGGGCGCGCCGATCAATCCGAGCGCGGCAGGATTCGCCGCGATGCCGACGGCAATGAAAGCGAGAATCAGTGGCTGGCGCAGGCGCACCGCGAGTGCGCCGAGTGCGGCGGCAAACAGCAGCAGTACGGTGATCTCGTAAAACGCGTTGGCGAAAATAGGCTGTCCCTTCGTTGGTGAAATACCCTGGTAACGATTGGCCGCCAGCGGACCGGCGATTCAGACTAGACGATACCACGACGCATCATCGGTCCACGAGAAACCGAACGCGCCAGCGCCGACACCTACGGGGGCCGAGCCGCGCCGGTCGCGATACAAGGATGGGTAAATCGATGAGCCTTGGTTATACTCGGAACAACCGTTTTACAACCGTTCCAACGTATCGCCGCATGTCGGACCGCAAGTCCTTCGAGCAATTTGGGCGCGAAACCATCGAAGTCGAAGCCCACGCGTTGAGCGCGCTGGCAAAGCAGGTCGACGCCGGGTTCACGCGCGCCTGCGAACTCGTGCTCGCCACCCAGGGCCGCGTCGTCGTGGTCGGCATGGGTAAGTCCGGCCACATCGGCGGCAAGATCGCCGCGACGCTGGCATCCACCGGTACGCCGGCGTTTTTCGTGCATCCGGGCGAAGCATCGCACGGCGACCTCGGCATGATTACGCCGACCGATCTGGTGCTCGCCATTTCCAATTCCGGCGAAACCGACGAGATCGTCGTGATTCTCCCCATCATCAAGCGGATGGGCGCGCGCTTGGTCGCGCTCACCGGCAATCGCGAATCGACGCTCGCGCGCCAAGCGGACGCGGTGCTCTATTGCGGCGTCGAAAAAGAAGCCTGCCCGCTCAATCTCGCGCCGACCGCGAGCACGACGGCAACCCTCGCGATGGGCGATGCCTTGGCGGTGGCGCTGCTCAAGGCGCGCCATCTGACGCGCGAGGATTTCGCGCGCGCGCATCCGGCGGGCTCGCTCGGGCGCCGGCTGCTGCTGTACGTCGGCGACGTCATGCACAGCGGCAAGGATTTGCCGGTGGTCGCGCGGACCGCAAGCTTGCCGGAAGCGCTGCTCGAAATGACGAGCAAGGGCCTCGGTATGACGGCCGTCGTCGATGACGCCGAGCGCCTCGTCGGCATATTGACCGACGGCGACCTTCGCCGGCTGTTGCAACGCAACGTCGATGTGTACAAAGTGCGAATCGGCGACGTGATGACACCCGATCCGCAAACGACCACCGCGGATCGGCTGGCGGCGGAAACCATCGACATGATGCGCACGCGCAAAATCAACGGCTTGATCGTCGTCGATGCCGACCGCCGCGTCGTCGGTGCGCTCAATATGCACGACTTGCTGCGCCGGCGAATCGTCTAGATCGACTCGATGCATCGATCGTCGCCGATAAGCGCCTCCCCACTGTCCCATGGTCCGCCGACGTCGGTTTCCCGAGACGCGCGAGTGAAAGATGCTTGATGCGCGCAAACTAATTCTTGGCTTCGTGCTTATCGTGGTGGCCAGCGCATCGTGGTGGCTCACGCATCAAGTCGCCGAACCGCCGCCCGCCGCGAGCACACGTCCGCGGCATGAGCCTGACTACATCGTCGAAAACTTCGCCGGCAACGCGATGAACGCGCAAGGCGCGCGCCAATACCGCCTGACGGCGAAACGGCTGACCCATTACCCGGATGACGACACGACGCATTTCGTCGAACCGCTGCTGGTGCAATTCCGGCCGGGCGGGTCAACGGCGACGACGCGCGCGGACAAAGGCGTCATGCCCGGGAGCGGAACCGAAATCGTCATGACCGGAAACGTACATGTAACGCGCTCCGCGGACGGACGCTCAAGCGGGGGAGAAATAACGACCGACCAGCTACGGGTCGAACTTGACCGTTAGAAAAAAAGGGAACCGCAGATAAACGCAGATGGAGACAATGAAACAGCCTCTGATTGCGTCCTTATCCGCGTTCATCCGGGTTCATCCGCGGTTTCGCCTTTTATCCCTCTTTGTCTTGGCGTTTCTCGCCGCGCCGAGCGCGTACGCGCTGAAGAGCGACGCGGATCAACCCATCAATATCCGCGCGCGCCGCGTCGAGGCCAACGAAAAGACCGGCGAATCGGTGTATAGCGGTAACGTGGTAATGACGCAGGGCAGCCTGACGATCGAGGCCGACCGGCTCGAAGTGATTCTGCGCGAAGGACAAACCGAGCTTATTCGCGCCGCCGGCAAACCGATGCGCATGCGCGCCCGAACCGACGCCGGCGAAAATATTCGCGCGCGCGCCGCGCGCGCGGAATACCACGGCAAGGCGCGGAAGATCGATTTCTTCGGCGACGTCGAACTGCGTCGTGACGGCGACGTGTTCGCGGGCGCGGTGTTGCACTACTTGCTCGATGACGAAACCTTCACGGCGGAGGGTGGCGACGAAGGACGCGTGTCGGCGACCATTCAGCCGGCGAAAAAGGACGCGAACCGATGAGTACCCTCGCGGCCCAGGGGCTCACGAAACAGTACAATGGCCGGCGCGTGGTCGATGACGTATCGCTCGACGTGCACGGCGGCGAAATCGTCGGTCTGCTCGGCCCGAACGGCGCCGGGAAAACCACCTGCTTCTATATGATTGTCGGGCTGGTACCCGTGGATCGCGGCACGATCGTGCTCGACGGCAACGACATTACCCACGCGCCGATGCATGCGCGCGCGCATTTTGGCGTCGGTTATCTGCCGCAGGAGCCGTCGGTGTTCCGCAATCTGACCGCGGCCGACAACGTGCGCGCGATCTTGGAGACCCGCGCCGATTTGTCAAGGACCGAACGTCGTGACGCACTCGAAGAGTTATTGCGCGACCTGCAAATCACCGAGCGCCGCAACACGCTCGGTGTCAGCCTGTCGGGAGGCGAGCGCCGGCGCGTGGAAATCGCGCGCGCGCTTGCCACGCGTCCGCGTTTCATGCTGCTCGATGAGCCATTCGCGGGTGTTGACCCGATTTCCGTTATCGAGATACAACAGCTAATCAGACACTTGCAGGAACGCGGGATTGGTGTGTTGATCACGGATCACAATGTGCGGGAGACGCTCAAGATTTGCGACCGCGCGTACATACTAAGCGAAGCGCGGGTGTTAACGGCGGGCGAGCCTTCGGCGATTCTGTATAATGAAGACGTACGCCGCGTTTATCTGGGTAAAGAATTTCGATTGTAGACCGTTTCGTTCCCGCAAACATGATCCGGCGCCCAGGTCCGGAAACCAAGATAGACTAGAATTGATGGTGTGGGGGACGGCCCCTGAAACCGGAGTGCGGTAACCTGACCAGCGCCGATTTATCATGAAGCAGTCACTTGACCTTCGACTGGGTCAACATCTTACGATCACACCGCAATTGCAGCAGGCCATCCGCCTGTTGCAGCTCTCCACCGTCGAACTACAGCAGGAAATCCGCGAGGCCTTGGACACGAACCCGTTGCTCGAGGAAGCCGGGGAAGACGGCGAGCCTCGAAGCGAAGGCGCCGCCGACGACGAAGAGGCCGCCACCGCCGAATCCACCACCGAGGCCGAGCCCGACGATCCGACCGATCTCGACATGGAGGCGAATGGAGCCGAGACCCCAGCCGACAGCGAGTGGGAAGATAGCTTCGATAGCGGGATCGCGACGATCTCGCGCACGGACGGCGAACGTCCGGATATCGACGCCCGTAACACCCGACCGCAGACTCTGCGCGACCATCTCCTGTGGCAAATGCAGATGACGTCGTTCTCCGAAACCGACCGCCGCATCGCCGAGTCGCTTATCGACGCCATTAACGAAGACGGCTATCTCACCTCGAAGATCGAGGAAGCGCAGCAAATTCTGGCGCGCGCGGCGGATGGCGCGGCAGGTCTCGACGTGGAAATCGACGAGATCGCGGCGGTGCTGCATCAAATCCAGAATTTCGATCCTGTCGGCGTCGGTGCGCGCGACCTCGCCGAATGTCTGCGCCTTCAGCTCAAGGCCCTGCCGCCGGAAACGGCGTCGCTCGCCGAGGCGATCGAACTCGCGACGACCGAGCATTTGGCCCTTCTTGGCGCGCGCGACTACAACCAACTGCGCCGGCGCATGAAGGTGAGCCCCGAAACCTTGCATCAGGCGGTGCAGTTGATTCAGCGACTCAATCCGCGGCCCGGCGGCACGGTGCAGTCGACCGCGTCGAACTACATCGCCCCCGATATCATCGTGCGTAAGTTTCGCGGCGTATGGCGCGCCGATTTGAACGGCGAAGTGGCGCCGCGCCTGCGCATCAACGCGCTGTACGAACGCATGATCCAGCGCGGCGATTCGAGCGCGGACAATCGCTACCTGCAGGATCAGCTGCAGCAGGCCCGCTGGTTCATCAAGAGCCTGACGAGCCGCAACGAAACGCTGCTCAAGGTCGCGCGCACGATCGTCGACCGTCAGCGCGCGTTTTTCGACCACGGACCGGAGGCCATGAAGCCGCTGGTGTTGCACGACATCGCCCAATCCGTGTCGATGCATGAATCCACGATTTCGCGCGTCACCACCAACAAGTACATGCTGACGCCCCGCGGCATTTTCGAGTTGAAATACTTTTTCTCGAGCCACGTGGCGACCGCCGACGGCGGCGCTTGTTCGGCTACCGCGATTCGCTCGATGATCAAGAAGCTGATCGAGGGCGAGCCGCCGAGCCGTCCGATCAGCGACAGCAAGATCGCCGAAATTCTGGGCGATCAAGGTATCCACGTGGCGCGCCGCACGGTCGCGAAATATCGCGAATCGATCAGCATTCCGCCGTCCAATCAACGAAAATCCATTTTGTAGCACTTCGGAGACAAGCCCATGCAAATAACGGTGAGCGGTCAGCAAATGGACGTAACCGAACCGTTGCGCAGCTACGCCGCCGAGAAAATCGGTCGACTCCAGCGCCATTTCGATAACATGACCACCAGCAACGTCGTCCTGCACGTGGAAAAAAACCGCCACAAGGCCGAGGCGACCATACACGCGAAGGGAGTGACCCTGCACGCGGACGCCGAAGACGCCGACATGTACGCCGCGATCGATTCGCTGGCCGACAAACTCGATCGCCAGGTGCTGAAGCACAAGGAGAAGTCGACGAGTCATCACCGTCACCACGGCGGTCACAAGAAGCCGTCGCCCTAGCACCGCCACCAGGCGCGCCCCGGGGAAACGAAGGCGAGCCCGCATGTACATCCAGAATTTATTGTCGCGCCAGCGCGTTTCGATCGGCGTGCCGGCACCGACCAAAGAACGCCTGTTCGAACAAGTCGGCGTGCTGCTGCACGAGGGCGCGGCCGATCTCGACGTCGATCGTGCGTCGGCGGCGTTGCGCGCGCGCGAGCAGCTCGGATCGACCGGCATCGGCGGCGGCGTCGCCCTGCCGCACGGACGCGTCAAGGGGCTGACCGCGGCGGTCGGCGCCTTTTGCACACTGCGCGACACGCTCGACTATGACGCGATCGACCAAAAGCCGGTGAACATGGTGTTCGCACTTTTGGTCCCGGAGGAGGCGAGCGACGAACATTTAAAAATTCTCGCGGAACTTGCCGGCCTGTTCAGCAACAAGGTCTGGCGCGAGCGGCTGCTTGCGGCGCGTACCTCCGAAGAGCTGTATGATCGCTTGACCCATCCGCTCTCGGATAACGATTCGCATGACGCTCAGGCTGACCGCGCACGACCTGTTTGAGGCCCAGTCCGGCGCGTTGAAATTGAACTGGGTCGCCGGCCGCGACGGCGGCGGGCGACTGCTCGAGCCCACCACGGCGCGCTATCCCGGCATGGCGCTGGTCGGTCATCTCAATTTCGTTCACCCCAATCGCGTGCAGGTCATCGGCTCGAACGAGCTCCACTACCTGAAGCGGCAGCGCCGCACGAATCGCACCGCCCTGGTAAAGTCCCTGTTCGGCTACGCCGCCACGGCCGCCATCATGGTGGCAAACGGCGCCAAAGTGCCCGCCGACCTGAAAGCGGCCGCCGACAAACACCGGCTCGCGCTTTTCGGCTCGCCGCTGCCAAGCCCGGTCCTGATCGAACGCTTGCAGCACTACTTGACGCGCGCGCTCGCGCCGAAGATCACCGTGCACGGCGTCTACATGGAAGTTCTCGGCATGGGCGTCCTTATCACCGGCGAGTCCGGCATCGGCAAGAGCGAACTTGCGCTCGAACTCCTGTCGCGCAACCATCGTCTCATCGCCGACGACGCGGTCGAATTCATTCGGGTCGGACCCGACGTGCTGGTCGGACAGAGCCCGGGCGCGACGCTGTCCGATTATCTCGAAGTGCGCGGGCTCGGCGTTCTCGACATTCGCACCATGTTCGGTGAAACCGCGGTGCGCCATCGCAAACGGTTGCATCTGATCGTGCATATGGAGCGCATGGAAAAACGGCGCATGCGCAAGCTCGACCGCTTGCAGGCGCAGCAGGTCGCCCGCACGCTCCTCGATATCGATGTTCCCGAGGTGGCGCTCTTTGTCGGCCCCGGACGCAACCTGGCGGTGCTGGTGGAAGCGGCGGTGCGCTCCTACATTCTACGTATGTGGGGAATCGACACCCTCAAGGATTTCATGCAGCGGCAACAGTCGCTGATCGACCGCGTGAATTCGTGAATTTCATTATCGTCAGCGGTCTGTCGGGTTCGGGCAAGACGATCGCGCTACAAGCCCTGGAAGATTCCGGCCACTACTGCATCGACAACCTGCCGGCGATACTGCTTCCGGAGTTCGCCGAGCGCCTGCTGCGTTCCGACGAGAAGAACGTCGCCATCGGGCTCGACGCACGTAACCGCGCGTTTCTGGTGGAAGTGCCAACGGCGCTCGAACGCATCGAAGCGCTCGGCATCCGCTATCGAATCATCTTTTTACACGCCGACGAAGCGGTGCTGGTCAAGCGCTTCAAGGAAACGCGCCGGCGCCACCCCATGGCGGGGGCCGACACGTCCCTGCTCGAAGCCATTCAGCGCGAGCGCGAGCTGCTGGAACCGCTGGCGCGCGCCGCCAGTTTTCGCGTCGACACGACGCGCACGACACCGCACGATCTTCGCAATCAGGTTCGGGACTTCGTACGCGGCGAGGAGACGTCGGGAATAACGCTTCTGTTCCAGTCGTTCGGCTACAAAAACGGCACGCCGCTCGACGCCGATTTCGTGTTTGACGTGCGCTGCCTGCCGAATCCTTACTGGGAGCAGAGCCTGCGGCACCGTAGTGGACTCGAGAAACCCGTGGTCGACTACATGGAGCGGCACGACGAAGTCCACGAAATGTTCGGGGAGGTTAAGAAGTTTCTACAGACCTGGCTGCCGCGCTTCGAGCGCGAGGATCGAACCTACGTGACCGTCGCGCTCGGCTGCACCGGCGGCGTGCACCGCTCGGTCTACCTGATCAACCGCCTGGCCGCGCATTTCGCAGGCCTCGGCTACAAGACCCAAGTACGTCATCGGGAACTCAAATGATCGGCGTACTCCTATTGGGGCAACGAGACGTTGCCGAAGGCTTGATTCGAGCGGTCGAGCACACCTTCGGTGCGCGGCCGCCGGCGCTCGTCGCCGCCGGGATCGGTTACGACGAAACACCCGAGCAAATCGCCGAATTGATTCGCAAACAATTGGCACGCGCCGACCAGGGCGACGGGGTTCTGATTCTCGCCGACGTTTACGGCACCACGCACACCAACGTCGCCTGCCGCATGCTGAAGCCCGGCCGCATCGAGCTGATCAGCGGCGCCAGCCTGCCCATGGTGCTGCGCACCCTGACCTACCGCAAACTCAAGATGCGGGATCTGATCGATCGCGCATTGGCCGGCGGTTCTAACGGCATGGTTTGCCCCTCGCAAACCAAACCGGATCGCAAACCCAAGCGGAAGGCTCGCCGATGAAGTGCACCGACGTTTTCATCGTCAACAAGCTCGGGCTGCATGCGCGCGCCGCCGCCAAGCTGGTGAGCCTCGCTTCCGGGTTCAAGAGCGAAATCACGCTGGCGCGAGACGGTCAACAGGTGAACGGAAAGAGCATTATGGGCGTGATGATGCTCGCCGCCGCCAAAGGAACCGTCCTCAAGATCTGCGCGAACGGTATCGACGAAATCAAGGCGATCGATGCGCTGACCGAACTCGTGGGCAACCGCTTCGAGGAGAATCAGTAATGCTCGCGCTCTACGGCACCGGCGTCAGCGAAGGCATCAGCATCGGCAGCGCCTTCGTGCTGTCGCGTGAGCTGCCGGACGTCGCGCCGCAAACGGTGGCGCCGAAAGAGATCGAACGCGAAGTCGAGCGCTTCGTTCAGGCGGTCCAAGCGGCGCGCGACCAGCTGCTCAAAATCCGCGGCCAGATCCCGAGCGACGCGCCGATCGAAGCGGCAAGCTTCATCGATACCCACACGCTGATTCTCGAAGACAAGATGATCTCGGAGGCGCCGATCGAGCTCATCCGAACGCAACGGCAAAACGCCGAATGGGCGCTTAAGATCCAGAGCGATCAGCTCGCCGAAATCTTCGAGCGCATGGAAGATCCTTATCTGCGCAACAAAAAAACCGACGTCAAGCACGTGGTCGATCGCGTTATGCGCCAGCTGCTCGCCCGCGGCGTCGAGGAAGACGAGATCCTCGATCCGGGCGAAATCGTGGTGGCGACCGACCTGACGCCGGCCGATACCGTGGTGCTCAAGAACAAGGAGATCAACGCGTTCGTCACCACGCTCGGCGGCCCGATCTCGCACACGGCGATTCTCGCGCGCAGTCTCGGCATACCGGCGATCGTCGGAATGCACAACGCCACGCTCTACATTCGCGGCGGCGAACAGATCATCGTCGACGGCAAGCGCGGCGTTTTGATCATCGCGCCGGACGATCGCACCATCGCCGAATACCAGAGTCGCCAACGCGACGTCCTGCGCCGACGCGAGGCGCTGACACGATTGCGCAAGAGCCGCGCGGTCACGCGCGACGGGAAAGCCGTCACCTTGCAGGCGAATATCGAGCTGCCCGCGGACATCGACGCGGCCATCGGCGCGCGCGCCGCCGGCATAGGTCTATACCGCACGGAGTTCCTATTCATGAATCGCGCGGCACCGCCGAGCGAGGAGGAGCAGTTTCGCGCCTACGCGCACGTGGCGCGCGCCCTGGCCGGCAAGCCCGTCACCATACGTACCATCGACATCGGCGCGGACAAGCAAGTGGACGGCGCCGGCATTCGGCCGACGGTCAATCCCGCGCTCGGCCTGCGCGCGGTGCGACTGTGCTTGCACGATCCCGCGTTCTTTCGCCCGCAGTTGCGCGCGATCCTTCGGGCGTCCGCCTTCGGGCGCGTGCGCCTGATGATTCCGATGCTATCGAGTCAGGATGAGCTGTTTCGCGTCATCGATCTGATCGACGAAACCAAATCCAGCCTCAAGCGCGCCGGCGAGAAATACAATCCGCGCCTGCCGATCGGCGGCATGGTGGAGATTCCGGCGGCGGCGGTATCGGCCGACTTGTTCGCGCCGTATCTCGATTTTTTCTCGATCGGCACGAACGACCTGATCCAGTACACGCTCGCGATCGACCGCACCGACGATACCGTGAGCTATCTCTACGATCCGCTGCACCCGGCGGTGCTGCGCCTGATTTCCCTCACCATCGAAGCCGCCAAACGCGCGCGCATTCCGGTCGCCATGTGCGGCGAAATGGCCGGGGATGCGCGCTACACGCGACTGCTGCTCGGCATGGGTCTACGTGAGTTCAGCATGCATCCCGCGACGCTGTTGATGGTGAAACGCAATGTCCTATCCAGCGACGTCGCAAAGCTCACGCGCTATGCGCGCCGTGTGTTGAACAGCAGGGACACGCAGGCCGTGCACGAAATGGTCGATTCGTTGAACGACGACGATCTGATTTAGGGAACCTCTGATTTATATGACTTTCTGTCGCAAAGACGCAAAGACGCGAAGAAGAGGGTTCAGTTTACCCGTGCCATTCTTTGCGCCTTTGTGCTGTGCAGGACGCACGAATGTCGCAGCCGCAGGGGTGAGCCGGGGTAGTCGCGAACCCATTTAACATGGGTTCGCG
>DASWLD010000089.1:0-10223 GCA_036396275.1 Burkholderiales bacterium | reverse complement strand
CCCCGGTCGATTTTGCCGTGCCGAAGTTAGATCACGACGCCTGCCGAATGACTAAATGAATACCGCGGCGGAAACGCCAAATCGCTTGGCAAGCCGCTTGATCTGCCGCGAGTTCAACTCGCGCTTTCCGGCAAGCACTTCGGAAACGACGCCCTGACTGCCGATTTCAACGAGGTCGGACTGTCGAACGCCGTGTTCCCGCATCAGGAACTGCAAGACCGCGACCGGGGCGGCGTTCGGAACGCGAACGTGTTCGTTCTCATAGCGTTCAATAAAACCGCCGAGCGCATCCGCAAGATCGGACAACGGATGTTTCTCGTCTTCTCCGATTTCGTCGATGATCCGATCCAATGTCCTTACCGCACGTTCGTATTCTTTCCTCGTGCGCAACGTACCCAGCGGCACCATCGCGCGCAGCCGCTTATACTCCCGTGCCGCTTGATCCATCTCTTTCTCAAGCATGACTACCTCTTCCACTTCTCTTGATCGTATTCCGCATGCGTTAGCACATGACGGATGTATACCTTCTTACGGTTGTAGTGAACGGCCGCAATCAACCTGAACTTGTTGCCGCCGATATTGAAAACCGTGAACTTATCCACCTTATCGACCGATCCAAACACACGTTGCAAATCCGAAAAAGATATGAAGGTATTCGCGGACATCAACTTAAACCAAACGTTCAATGCCTCCGCCGCGTCTTTGTGTTCTTCGGCGAACGACGGGCTTGTGTTGAGTTGAAACATGGGTCAGAGTCCTGACGGTACGTTGAAACAGGTTGGTTTGAAAGAGTGAGGCTGCTATGCGCTATGCAATCGTGATCGAAAAAGCCGAGAACAACTACTCGGCCTACGTCCCTGATCTTCCGGGCTGTGTGGCGACAGGGGCAACGGTTGAGGAAGTCGAAGCGCAGATCCGGGAAGCCGTTGAGTTTCACCTTGATGGCTTGCGTGCGGACGGTGCGGCCATTCCCGAACCCGCGAGTCGTGTGGAATACGTTGACGTCGCAGCATAGTAACCCGCAGCTCGAAAGCTGTTAGCGCATGGCGACAGTCCTGGCGCACCATTTCGTTGACTCCACGCCGTATCGCCACCCAAGCCTCCACACTTGAACTGGGGTTCCGTCACACCTCCCCGACCGGGTTAAACTATGGACAGGTCGACACGGTTCCCTCACCCGACCCTCTGATCGCTATCAACGTCCTGTTTCTCGCGATCTTAGTGCGTCCCTGCACGTCACGGGAGGGTCCGGGGAACACGGAGTCACCAAACGGAGGCTGGAAATGAACGCACCGTTGGCTGATGTCCGGCTCGAGGACAAGTACATTTTTTCGTCGGGCCGGTTTTACCTGAGTGCCACCCAAGCGCTGGTGCGGCTGCTGATTATGCAGCGGCTGCGCGACGAGGCCGCCGGGCTGAACACCGCCGGTTTCGTTACGGGCTACCGCGGCTCGCCGCTCGGCGGGCTCGACAAGGCGCTGTGGCATGCACAGCCGCAGCTCGACAAACATCACATCAAGTTCTCACCCGGCGTGAACGAGGACCTCGCCGCCACCGCCGTTTGGGGTACGCAGCAGGTGAATCTGATCGGGCCGTCGAAGTACGACGGCGTGTTTGCCATGTGGTACGGCAAGGGGCCTGGCGTCGACCGCTGCGGCGATGTGTTCAAGCACATGAACCACTCCGGCACCGCCAAGCACGGCGGCGTGCTGCTGGTCGCGGGCGACGATCACTCGGCGTACTCCTCGACCTTGGCGCATCAAAGCGATCACCAGTTCGCCGCCGCCATCATTCCGGTCCTGTATCCGGCGAACGTGCAGGACTATCTCGATCTCGGCATCCACGGCTGGGCGATGTCGCGCTACTCGGGTCTCGTGGTCGGCTTAAAGGCGATTTCCGACACCGCCGAATCGAGCGCGTCGGTGGACGGAAGCCCCTTCCGCGTGCAGGTCAAGATCCCCGAGGATTTCACGATGCCGCCGGGCGGCGTGAACAGTCGGCTCCTGACCGGCCCGCTGCGCGCGCAAGTGCTCGGCCAGGAAGCATTGATGCAGGATTACAAGGCCTACGCCGCGGTGGCGTACGCGCGCGCGAACAAGCTCAACCATACCGTGATCGACGCGCCCAAAGCGCGCCTCGGCATTATCGCCTCGGGCAAGGCCTATCTCGACGTGCGCGAAGCGCTCGATGAACTTGGCATCGACGCGCGCGCGGCGGCGGACATCGGCGTGCGCGTGTTCAAGGTCGCGATGCCGTGGCCGCTCGAACCGGAGAGCGTGCGCGAGTTCGCGACCGGCCTCGAAGAGATCCTCGTGGTCGAGGAGAAGCGCCAGGTCGTCGAGTATCAATTGAAAGAGCAGCTCTACAACTGGCGCGAGGACGTGCGCCCGCGCGTGGTCGGCAAGTTCGACGAAAAAGGCGAATGGGTGCCGCCGCACGGCGAATGGCTGCTCACGAGCAAGGGCGATTTCACCGTGGCCCAGGTCGCGCGCGTTATCGCCGCGCGCATCGGCCGCTTCCACCAGAGCGACAACATCAAGGCGCGTCTGGCGTTTCTCGCCGCGAAGGAAGCGGTCATGAACAAGGCCGTCGACACGCCGCCGCGGCCGGCGTACTACTGCGCCGGCTGCCCGCACAACACCTCGACCAAGACACCCGAGGGCAGCTTCGCCATGGCCGGCATCGGCTGCCACACCATGGCGGTCTCGATCTACCCGGAGAGCAACAAGACGTACACGCACATGGGCGGCGAGGGCGCGACCTGGATCGGCCAGGCGCCGTTCTCGGACTTGAAGCATGTGTTCGTGAACATGGGCGACGGCACGTACTTCCATTCCGGCTATCTCGCGATCCGCGCCGCGGTCGGCGCCAAGGTAAACGTCACTTACAAGATTCTCTACAACGACGCGGTCGCGATGATCGGCGGCCAGCCGGTCGACGGTCCGCTCAGCGTGCCGCGCGTCGCGCGCGAAGTGGCGGCCGAAGGCGTCGAGTGCATCGCCGTCGTCACTGAAGATCTCGAACGCTATCGCGATCGAAGCCAGCTGCCTGCATTCACCACGGTGCACGACCGCGCCGACCTCGACGCCGTGCAGCAGGAGCTGCGCGAGCACAAGGGCGTGTCGGTGCTGATCTACGACCAGGTATGCGCCGCTGAGAAGCGCCGGCGCCGCAAGCACGGCAAGTATCCGATCGCGACGCGGCGGGTGTTTATCAATGAAGCCGTATGCGAAGGCTGCGGCGACTGCGGCGTGCAATCGAACTGCGTCGCGATCCTCCCGCGCGAGACCGAGTTCGGGCGCAAGCGCGCGATCGATCAATCCACGTGCAACCAGGATTACTCCTGCCTCAAGGGTTTCTGTCCGAGCTTCGTTACGGTCGAAGGCGCCACCGTGCGCAAACCGCGCGCGGCCGGCCCGGAAGTGGACGCATTGTTCGCCGCTTTGCCCGAGCCCGAGAGCAAAAAGCTCGATCGGCCCTACAACATCCTGGTGACCGGCATCGGCGGCACCGGCGTAATTACCATCGGCGCACTGATGGGCATGGCGGCGCACCTCGAAGGCAAGGGCGTGTCGGTGCTCGACATGAGCGGCCTGGCGCAGAAGAACGGCGCGGTCACGTCGCACGTGCGCATCGCCGCGAAGCCCGCCGGCATCTATTCGCAGGCCATCGCGATGGGCGAGGCCGATTTGATTCTCGGCTGCGACATGCTGGTCTCCGGCGGGCAGGAGGCGATCTCGAAAACCCGCCCGGGGCGCACGGTCGCGGTGATCAACACGCACGAACAGCCGACCGGCCACTTCGCTCAGAATCCCGACTGGCAGTTCCCGGCCGAGGAAGTGCGCGCGCTGATCGAGCAAGCGGTTGCGGACCCCCACCCTAACCCTCCCCCTGGAAGGGGGAGGGGACGGGAGGGGGTGGAGCGTGCTTACTTCATCGACGGCACCCGAATCGCCACCGCGCTGACGGGCGACGCCATCGCGACGAACCTGTTCATGCTCGGCTACGCCTACCAGCAGGGACTCGTGCCGTTGTCGGGCGATGCCGTACTACGGGCGATCGAGCTGAACGAGGTCGCGGTCGAGGCGAACAAGCAGGCGTTTCTCTGGGGCCGGCGCGCGGCGGTCGATCTCGCCAAGGTCGAGCGCATCGCGGCTCCCGAAGACAACGTCGTCGTGCCGCTGCCGAAGACGCTGGACGCGCTGATTCAGCGGCGCGTGGACTTTTTGACCAAATATCAGAACAAGAAGTACGCCCAGTCGTACGAGCGTTTCGTACGGCAAGTGCGAACCGCCGAGCCGCCGCTCGGCGGCGATCGGCTCACGCGCGCGGTAGCGGAAAATTTATTCAAGCTCATGGCGTACAAAGACGAGTACGAAGTCGCGCGGCTGTACGCGAACGGCGATTTCAAACGCAAACTCGGCGAAACCTTCGACGGCGATTTTTCGGTGACTTTCCACATGGCACCGCCGGTGTTTTCGAAGCGCGACGCCAAGGGCCACCTGATAAAGCAAGAATTCGGTCCGTGGATGTGGCGCGCGTTCGGCGTGTTGGCGAAGCTCAAATTCCTGCGCGGTACCTGGCTCGACCCCTTCGGCCGCACGCAAGAGCGCGTTATCGAACGTCGTTTGATCGAGGACTATCGTAACGATGTGACGTCGATCTTGAGCGGGTTAACTCGCGAGCAACTGGACGACGCCGTCGAACTGGCACGCCTGCCCGAACACATCCGGGGCTTCGGGCACGTGAAGCAAGCGAGCATCGAAAGCGCGCGGGCGCAGGGCGAGGCGATCAAGGCGAAACTTTCGGGAACCGTGACGAACGTGAACCGGCCCGCAGCCTCTTCTGACGTGAAGAGCGGCAAACATCGTGGCGCGGTTTAGGTTTGAATTCATCAACGTGCTTGTCTTCGTGTCCCCCCCTCCAACTCGCTCCCACAAGGGAGCGTCTAGTCTTGATCGAGGTTAGCATACTTGCTAACCTCGGTTCATGGGATATTCGATTGAGTACTACCATGCCCGTGTGCTGGCAGAGATCGAATCCTGGCCCGTGGATGTCGTTGCCGATTACGCGCGCATCGTCGAACTTGTGATCGAACACGGCCCGAATCTGCGGCTTCCCTATTCGCGCGCTTTCGGAAGTGGATTGTTTGAATTGCGGCCGCGAGGCAAGTCAGGTATTGGAAGAGCGTTCTACTGTTTTCTGGCTGGGCAACGCGTTGTGGTTCTGCATGCCTTCATCAAGAAATCGCAGCAGACACCGGAGCGTGAGATCGAGATCGCCCGGCGCCGCATGAAGGAGATACGAAATGGCTGATTTGAAGTTCCGACCCGTTCGGCACGATCACAAGGCGTTTCTCGCGAAAGCCGCGAAGCGCCGTGGGTTTCGAGGAGCTTACGATGCCCTCGAAATCGAATACGCGCTCGCCCGCAAAATGCTGTCCGCTCGCGTGCGTGCGGGCCTCACGCAAGAAGCGGTCGCTTTACGTATGGGAACGACGAAGAGCGCTGTTTCCCGCCTAGAAGCAGCCAGCAAGCACGCACCATCCGTCGCATCACTCAAGAAATACGCGGAAGCGGTTGGTTGCGAGCTGAAGATAGAACTGGTGCCCCAGAAGTCAAAACGACGCGGGATGGCAGCCTAGCAGAGCGACGCACGGTTCGCCGTTAATTGCCGCAAGCACTTCTGACTCGGAAACTATTCGCTCAGCGGACGCAGCTGCTATTGCCGGAGCGCGCGGATTGCTCGAACGAAGCGAGAAAATCGGCGGGTGTTTCGGCGTGCGCTATCGCGGCGGTGAGCACCGCAGCAAACGTCATCGCCAGTCGAATACCGGATGCGTAGTGCATCGAAGCTCCTCGATGGAGTTTTGATGCACTGACTGTAGTGTGCGCAGCTTAAGAAATGCTTAAGGGAAGGTTGAAACGGTGCGTTGACAATTCGTGGGTTTGGCTAGCGCGTCAGCCACCCGCGCGAACGCACGGTCAGCAGCGCATACGGGAAAATCCAGAACAGCGCGAAGAACGAGAAGTAGGCGTACAGCACCCCGTACACGATATCCCACGAGCGTTCGCTGCGCAGATAGTAGAGCATATAGAAAGACGCCATTACGCAGATCGCGACCAACATACGCACGAACGTGGTCGGGTCGGAAATCGTCAGTGCTATCAGCGACAGCAATATCGCGTAGCCCACCGGGTAGCGCAGGTTCGTGATGGTCGAATCGACCAGGGAAACCAACATCGATTTCAACGGCCGCTTCCAAACGATCAGCGCGAAGCGCAGTTCCTCGCGGATGTAGCTGCGTTCCCAGCGCAGGTACATCTTGCAAAGTTTGCGGTAGGTTTGCGGAACGATCGTGTGGACCACGGCGCTGCGCTGGTAAACGGTGTCGTACCCGGCGTCGAGGATGAAATTCGTCATGGACCGATCCTCGCCGTAGGTCGACGGTACGCCGAGAAACGACTGAGATTCCCACCGTTGCAGCACCCGGCGAACCACCGAGAGCCGGTACGCCGAGAGCGCGCCGGGGCAACAGTAGACCGTGCGATAAGTCGATTGAATCGCGCGCAGCATGTCGAACGACAGCGTGAAGCGAATGTGCAGCATGCGCGGGATCAGGCCCTGGCGGCGGTTGTAGACCGAGACTTTGCCGGCCACGGCGCCGACGCTTTCTTCCCGAAACGGCCCGGCAATGGCAAGCAACGCGGTTTTCTCGATGGCGCAATCGGAGTCGATGGTGACCACGACTTCACCGCGCGCGCGTCGAAAACCGGCGGCCAGCGCCGCGCGCTTGCCGCGGTTCTCCGGAAACCGCAGCGCGGTGACGATGTCGGGGTGGCGCTGCGCGGCGCGCTCGATGTGTTCCCAGGTGTCGTCGCGGCTACCGTCGTCAACCACGAAAATTTCCAGCCGATCGTGCGGATAATCGGCCCCGGCGACCGAGTCGATCGTATGCGCCACCATCGCGCCTTCGTTGTACGCGGGGATAATCACGGTCAGGTTCGGTGCGCTTTCCCGGTTCGCCGGCGCGAACGGGCGGTAGTAAAACCAAAGCGCGGTGCGAAACACGAGCAGCACCGTGCCCATCAGGATCCAGATAACACTTGGGCGTACGACCACCACCGCCCAACCGTGCAAGGTTGCACTGCGCACCAGCGGTTCGAAGATCCGACCACGGAACGCAACGATCACAATCGCGGCGAGCGCGAGGATAATGGCCGCGCGCAAAAGCCAATCGAACCAATCCGCCGGTTTTTCCGGGCTTTCCGATTCTGATGCCGCCGGGATCGCGACGAGCGCGGTCCGCGAATGCTCAACCGCGGTCGCAAAGACAGTTTGTTCGGGCATGTAAGGCTAACTCGGTAGGTGTGGCACGGTGGTCGGGGCTTACGCCAAGGGTCTAGTCGTGGTCGTCGGCCGCTGGTTAGACCGCGGCGCAAGGCGGAGTTCTTTCGCCGCGTTGCTTGCCAGCCGACCGGCGTATTGCGCGGCCGATGGAAGGCAATGCGGCTCTTCGCCGCGGGTTTATTCGGCAGGAGCGCGCGGCGGCAGGATGGCCGCCGCGCGGACCGGGGGCGCGTTCCTAAGCCGCTTCGCGCTCCATCTGCGGCTGATAGCTGCCGGTAGCGGCAAGGCCGTTGAATTTCGCGCGGCGATGCAACTGCTTTTGCGCCGCCGCGGCGTTCGCCGCTTTGCCGTGCCAGGTTTCCATCACCGGTTGCTGCAAGGCGCGCGAATACGAGAACGACAGCGGCCACGGCAGTTTCGGGTGGCGCGCGTTCATGGCGTTCAAGTGCGCGGTCGCTTCCTCGTTGCCTTGGCCGCCGGAGAGGAACACGACGCCCGGCAGCGATGCCGGCACGGTTTCGAGCAGGCAGCGCACGGTCGCGTCGGCGACCTGCTCGACGTTTGCGCGCGATTTTGCGGCAAGTCCTGAAATTACCATGCTCGCTTTTAAGATCGTGCCTTCGAAGGCGACGCGTTGTTCGGCGAGTCGATTGAAAAGCGCCCGCAGCGTGTCGACGCTGACGTCAAAACAGCGTTCGAGCGAATGGTCGCCGTCGATCAGCACTTCCGGCTCGACGATAGGAACGATGCCCGCTTCCTGGCAAAGCGCGGAGTAGCGCGCGAGCGCGTGCGCGTTCGATTCGATGCAGGTGCGGCTCGGGATGCCGGCGCCGATGGTGATCACCGCGCGCCATTTGGCGAAGCGCGCGCCCATGCCGCGGTATTCGGCGAGACGTTCGCGCAAGCCGTCGAGCCCTTCGGTGACTTTCTCGTTCGGGAATCCGGCGAGGTTCTTGGCGCCGGTGTCGACCTTGATGCCGGGAATGACGCCGAGCTTCTCCATGTATTTTGCGAACGGCGTGCCGTCACTGGTCTTTTGACGAATAGTTTCGTCGAACAGGATGGCGCCGCTGATGTACTTGTTCAGGTCCGGCGTGGTCAAGATCAGCTCGCGGTAGGTGCGGCGGTTTTCCTCGGTGTTCTCGATGCTGAATTGCTTGAAGCGCTTGGCGATGGTCGGCGCGCTTTCATCCATGGCGATCAGGCCCTTGCCCTTCGCTACCATGGCTTTAGCGGTTGCGTTCAATTCGGCTGTATTCATAACGCTATGATCCTCCTCGGTCCGCGGAATTCCTATCGTGGCTGGGGAATAAAACCGAATTTTATACGGACGGCCGCTGCGTCGCTATGATCTGGCGCAAGATCGAGCGTCCGGCGGCACGCATCGAGAGCGGGCGGGCGCCGGTGTGGGCCGCAAGACGGCGGACGTTCCGCACTGCGGCGGTGCGTCGCGGTTGTGGCGCCGCCATGGCGGTGCTAACTTGCCGCGAGAGTCCATGCATGCGGAGGCGCCCCCATGAGCGCGGTCGTTGCACCGAAGAAACAAGACATGAGCGATGCCGAGCGGCAGGCGCGCATCGATCTCGCCGCGTGTTATCGCCTGGTCGCCCGTAACGGCTGGGACGATCTCATCTACACGCATGTTTCGGCCGCCGTTCCCGGGCCGACGAAGCACTTTCTGATCAACCCCTACGGGATGATGTTCGGCGAGATTACCGCCTCGTCGCTGGTGAAAGTGGACATCGACGGCAACATCGCGAGCGACACACCGTACAAGATCAATCCGGCGGGCTACACGATCCACAGCGCGGTGCACGCCGCGCGCGAAGACGTGAAATGCGTGCTGCATCTGCACACCAACGCCGGTGTCGCGGTCTCGTCCCAGAAACAAGGCCTGCTGCCGCTGAACCAGACGGCGCTGGTGGTTTACAGCGACCTGGCGTATCACGATTACGAAGGCATCGCCCTCGACCTCGACGAGCGCGAGCGGCTGGTGGCGAACCTCGGCGGCAAGAACCATTTTATGTTGCGCAACCACGGTACGCTGACGGTCGGACATACCGTCGCGGCGGCGTACGTGCGCATGTTCTTCCTGGAGCGCGCCTGTCAGATGCAGATCGCGGCGCAATCGGGCGGGGCGGAGCTCAACCTGCTGTCGAAAGCGATGCAGGAGCGCGTGCACCGGCAGGCGACGACGGGCTCGGCCGGCGTGGGCGAGCGCGATTGGCCGGCGCTGTTGCGGCTGCTCGACCGGGAAGACCCATCGTATAAGAACTGAATTACGTGAGGTCGGGAGGGCGTGAGAGCGGGAGCGTGAAGAAGAACCTTCCATCTCTCAACCTCGCGATCTCCCGACCTCACGTGTTTAAGAGGAAGTGCACATGTTGACGCTTTGCGGCTTTCCGATCAGTAACTACTACAACAAAATCAAGCTCGCGCTGCTCGAGAAAGGCGTTCCGTTCGAAGAGGAGTGGCACATGACCGGGGCGGATGCGACGGAAGCCGGCAGCGCCATCGGCAAGGTTCCGTTCCTGAAAACCGATCGGGGCGTGCTGTGCGAGTCGCAGGCGATCGTCGAATACATCGAGGAAACGCATCCGAATCCACCGCTTTATCCGCGCGATCCGTTTGCGCGCGCGAAATGCCGCGAGCTGATCCATTTCTTGGAGCTGTATCTGGAGCTGCCCGCGCGCCGGCTCTATCCGGAAGTTTATTTCGGCGGCAGCGTCTCCGACGAAGTGAAAGCGAGCGCGCGCGAGCAGTTGGAGAAGGGAATGAAAGCGCTGGCGCATGCGGCCAAGTTTGCTCCGTTCATCGCCGGCACCGATTTCACCTACGCCGACTGCGCCGCCTCCGCCCACCTGCCGCTGATT
>DASWLD010000088.1:0-6045 GCA_036396275.1 Burkholderiales bacterium | reverse complement strand
GCCGGCGGTGGTGGGTCGGGCAGCGTCGGCGAGGTGTCGCCGATTATTTGGCCCGGGTTGTAGGGCTTGAACGTCGAGTGATCGTTGTGCAGGTTGCTGATGCGGTTCGGGATCGTGATGTTCTGCCCGACCTTCAGGTCCGAGGAACATTAAGGGGTCAGAGCCCTTTTCCCTCGCTTTTCCACTCGGCTCGCACCTCACTCTCCCCGAAGGGAGAGGGGCGTGAAGGAGACCGGAGCGGTTAAAAAAGGAAACTTACGCCGTCGCGCGGTTGCGCGTCGCCGTCTCGGTCGCCTTGAGCACGCGCTGGTCACCGTGCGGCACCGACTGCGACAGATCGAGCAGCGGGTCGCGGGATTCGCAAAACCTGGCTGCTTTGCGCATCCACTCGTCCGAACGCGCGGCGAGCGACTGGTAGCTGTCGTGATCGAGCTGGGTTCGGAAGTTTTCGATCGCCTGGCTAAGCGCATCGGCGGCTTCGGTGAGTTCCGGCGCCGATTCGCGAATCAACTCGCGAAGCGTTCCGAGTTCCACCGTCGTGCTCTTGTGCGTCGCCGCGAACAGGGTCGCCTGCGCCGTCAGGCGCGCGACCGCTTCCTGGCATTCCAGCGCTTCCTGATACTTATGCTCGTAACCGAAGGCGTTACGGCAGCTGCGTTCGTACGCGGCTTCGAAGAACAACGCCGACGCCTGTTCTTGATTCGCCCCGGCGCACTCGCCGCCTCCGAACTGCGACACTTTGAAAGCGCTTTGCTCGCCGTGGTCGGAGAGCACCGCCGCGACGTCCGCTTCCTCGACCTTGGCCAGATCGGCGAGCAACGCCTCGAAATACTTCTCGCCCCGGCGCCGGCTCCAATCGAAGAACGACTCATCGCCGTTACGATCCGATCGAAACGTCTGCTTGATGCGCTCGACCGCCTGCGGTGCGCGCACCGCGGGGATCTCCGGCCCATCGAAGGTCAGCGCGCCGCCGGCCATGCCGTTGCCGCCGAGTTGCAGCACGTAGTGCGGAATCAGCTTTCCGAACAATCGCCGGCCTTCGCCGTACAATCCAATGTCGCCGGTATCAGGCTGGGCGCAGCTGTTGTGGCAGCCGCTGACGCGGATGCGCAGGTCTTCCGGCCCGCCGTCCAGCATGGCACCCAGAATCTTCGATGACGTAATGCCGAGCTTACACGTCGACGTACCGGGACAAGCGACCACATCGTCGCCTGCCTGCGGCTCGCGCAAACCAAGCGCAACGATCCCCGCGCGCAGCGCCGGCACTTTCGCCTGCGGGACGCCGACAATCAAAAAGTTCTGATCCTGCGTCGCGCGAATATCCACCAAATCTTCGCGCTCCATGACGGCGGCGATGCCGCGCAATTGGGCCGGCGTCACGTCGCCGATCTTGGCGGCGATCGAAAACGTCACTTGGCCAACCGGCTTGATGGGGAAGACCTTGCGCGGCGCGCCTGCGCCCGGTGCCGGACCCGGCTGCCCGAGTTTCCATTCGCCCTTCGGGAATTCTCTGCTGCTGAACGCCGCCTTGGTGCGCGCGTATTCCTCGCGATACTTTTCGAGGAAACCGCCGGCGCCGAAGCGATCGACCAGAAATTTGACGCGGGCTTTGGCGCGGCGCTTGCGATCCGAATAGCGGTGATGCAACGACACCACCGCTTCCATGCAAGGCAGCAAATCTTTTTCTTCGAGGAACGGTTCGATGACGAGCGCTTCGTGCGGCTTGTGGCCGAGGCCACCGCCGGCGAGGACCTTGAATCCGAACTTGCCGTCCTTGTGCGTCGCGACCACGCCGATATCGTGCATCGTGCCTTGGGCGCAATCCGCCTCGCACGCGGAAAAGCTGATTTTGAACTTGCGCGGCATGTGCTGTGTCAGCGGATGCCGCAGGAAATGATTGACCGCGCCCTCAAGATGCGTGGTGACGTCGACATGCTCGCGCGGGCACGAGCCCGTCAGCGCGCACGCTGTCATGTTGCGCACGGTGTTGCCGCAGGCCTCGCGCGTGGTCAGGCCGTATTTCCCTAGGTGGCGCAATAGCGCCGGCGTGTTCGCCGTCGGGATATGGTGCAGCTGGATATCCTGGCGCGTGCTAATGTGCGCGATCTGATGCTCGGTGTACTTTTCGATGACTTCGGCGATGCCGACGAGCTGTTGCGGCACGAGGCGCCCGCCGGGAAGCTTGATGCGAACCATGTGCACACCGGCTTGGCGCTGGCCGTAGACGCCCTGTTGCAGACGAAACGCCGTGAAGCGTTCAGAGTCGATGTCTCCGCGCAGAAACAACCGAACCGTTTCCTCGAATCGGTCCAGCTCGGTAGGCTCGGTAAAGTCCCAACGCGCGTTCATGCCCGCGATCATCCGCCGCTTGATAGGCCCGGGACTTTAGCAAAGCCTTGGTGGTATATTGAAAGAATAAAAGAGGATATTTTAATGCGATTCCAATATATCGCATGAAGTTGCAGCAACTCCGATATATCTGCGAAATAGCCCGCGCCGGGCTCAAGGTTTCCGACGCCGCAGCCAATCTTTTTACCTCGCAACCGGGCATCAGCAAGCAGGTGAGGCTGCTCGAAGACGAGCTCGGCGTGCAGATTTTTCGCCGCAGTGGAAAACACTTTGCCGAGATCACGCCGGCCGGGCGCGAGATCATCCGGCGCGCCGAGCAGATCCTGCTCGAAGCGAAAAACATCAAGGATGTCGCACAAGAGTTCGCCGACGACACCCACGGCACGCTGTCGATTGCGACCACTCACACGCAGGCGTGCTACGCGCTGCCCGATACCATCCAGCGATTCCGCACGCAATACCCGAAGGTCCGACTGCACATCCATATGGGCACGCCGACGCAGATCGCCGAGATGGCCGCGCGCAGCGAAGTCGACTTCGCCATCGCGACCGAAGCGCTCGAATTATTCGAAGACTTGGTGACGCTGCCCTGTTATCACTGGAATCGCTGTGTCGTCGCGTCAACCGGGCATCCGGTACTGAAGGAGTCGCCGCTCACGCTTGAACGGTTGGCCACCTATCCGATCGTGACGTACGTTTTCGGTTTCACCGGCCGCTCGACGCTCGATCGAGCGTTCGCCGCCAAGGGTTTGAAGCCGGATGTCGTCTTCACCGCCACCGATTCGACCACGCTGAAAACGTACGCGCGCATGGGAGTGGGTGTCGGCATCATGGCGAAGATGGCATTCAATCCGGACGCGGACCAAGGGCTGAGCATCGTCGACGCGTCGCATCTTTTTGCGCGCAACACATCGCACATCGCCTTTCGCCGCGGCGCGCTACTGCGCCGGTACATGTACGACTTCATTCATTTGTTCGCGCCGCACCTGACGCGCGAGCTGGTCGACAGCGCCGTGAAACTCGCGACCCGACAAGAGCGCGAGCGCCTATACGCGGAACGGCTGCCGGAATTGCCGGTGCGGTGACTACGTGCCGCCGAGCGGCGCGCGGAACATGAAATAGACCGCCCCGACCAAACACAACGCGGCCCAAAGGAAATCGAGGCGCAGCGGTTCCTTCATGTACAACAGCGCGAACGGAACGAATACCGTAAGCGCGATGACTTCCTGAATGATTTTAAGTTGACCGAGATTGAATTGCCCATAGCCGGCGCGGTTCGCCGGAACCTGCAGTAAGTATTCGAACAGCGCGATTCCCCAACTAATAAGCGCCGCGATGATCCACGGCTTTTCGCGCAATTCTTTGAGATGCGCGTACCAGGCAAACGTCATGAAAATGTTGGATAACGACAACAGAAAAATCGTTTTCATCGAGCGACGACACTGCTCCAAACGTTAACCATCGGCGGCCACCGCGGGACCGAGAACCTCGTGCAGGCTGGCGCGCAAGTCGTTCAGGCGACCGTGAAAGAAATGGCCGGTGTCGGAGAACATGCGCAACGACGCGGGTGCGGTCAAGGTGTCGATCCATGCGGTTACCGCCGCCGGCGACACCACGTCATCCCGGTCTCCTTGAAGTACCAGTATAGGCACGCGCGGGGCCGGCGGCGGGCCGAGTTCCGGATAGTTCTGCACCGGCGGCGCAACCACGACGAGTCGCGCAACCGCGAAGCGCGCCGCCGCGCGCAACGCCATGAACGCGCCGAAAGAAAAACCGGCCAGCCATATTTCATCGTCCGGACGGTGGGCGCGGGTCCATTCCAATACCGCCAACACGTCCTCGCATTCGCCGACGCCGTGCCCGAATTCGCCGTGACTCGCGCCGACGCCGCGAAAATTGAAGCGCACCGTCCGCGTGCCCAGTTCGCTGAAGCCGCGCGCGAGCGTTTGCACGACCTTGTTGTGCATCGTGCCGCCGTGCTGCGGGTGCGGATGACAAATAACGGCGGTGACTTTTGCGGCTGCCGCCGGACAAGTGGTAATCGCTTCCAGCGATCCGGCCGGGCCCGGTATTGTGATACGGCTATTGCACGGAAACATGGCTCTCAACTCGTTTCGATTCTGCGCGTCGGCGCCGTGGTCGGCTGTATGCCCGCGGCGCCCGCAAAATTCAAGCGCTCCAAGGCTGCAACGAACCATCGAAACACATAGACTGGATACGGGCAGGGAATCACGATGGAAATAGATCAGATCGTCGGCGTCAACATCGTGCCGTCCGGAGCCCGAAACGAACTTATCTGCTTTTGTAGCATGCCATGCTAAGACTGCTGCTGTGTATTGACGGGTCGGAATCGTCGTTGCGCGCGGTCGACTACGTCATCAAGACCGCCGACCGTTACAAAGAAGCGCCGGAGCTGCATCTACTGAACGTGCAGCCGCCATTGACCGGCGACGTCACGATGTTCATTCGGCACGATCAAGTGCAACAGTTTCACAACGACGAAGGCAAGAAGGCATTGGCCGGTGCGCGCAAGAAACTGGACGCGGCAAAACGGCCGTACGAGTCCACCGTCGCGGTGGGGCACCCGGCGGAAACGATCGCAATACGCACGCGAGAAACGCTGCGATCAAATTTACATCGGTACGCGCGGCTTGGGGCCTATTACCGGCATGTTGCTCGGCTCCGTGACCACCAAGGTGCTGCACCTGAGCGACGTGCCGGTATTACTGGTGAAGTAACGTACACCGCTACGTCGGCGGCCGAGTGGCGACGAACGCCGGACGCACGCCGATTCCTTCGTGCCACGCCGCGAGCCGTGGATTGGGCGCGCGCCAATCGTGCGGGTAGCGAAAGTCGATGTACTCGAGCGCGACGGCAAGCGCGATGTCGGCGAGCGTTAGCCGGCCGGTTGCCAAGTATGCACCGCTCGCTGTGTGCTCCTCGGCGAACTCAATCGCGCGCGCAATTTTTATTTCACGACGCTTGTTCACGTCCGGCGACTGCCGCGACGCCGGTCGGCGCAGCTCCATCGTGCGCGCCACGCACTGATCGAGAATTCCGTCGGCCAGCGCCGCCAGCCGCAGCACTTGCCAGCGCGGTTCGCCGCTCGCGGGAATGAGCGCCGGAGCCTTCAGCACGTCGAGATACTCCGCGATCACCGGCGAATCGAATAGCGCCGAGCCGCCGTCGCGCACCAGCACCGGCACCAACCCGAGCGGGTTGTGCACCGGCACCGGGCTGTCGGCGGCGGCGGGGTCGGCGGTCACGAAGTCGCAGGCGATTCCTTTCTCGGCGATCAAAATGCGAACTTTGCGCACATACGGTGAGGTAAGCGAACCGAAGAGTTTCATGGGTCACCCAAAGCGTTATGTATCGTTACGAAACAGTTCACGGACCATGAACCTTCGATATTCGCTGTCCCTCACCCCCTGCCATCTCCCCACCGGCATGGAGATTTTCACCGACTTCCCTGATTCTCGCCCGGGGTGCAACAACACCAGTTGCACCCGCTCCGCGGCACGAATGCACCTTGAGTGCATTCGTGACGTCCCCGCCTCGCCCCTTCGGGAGAGGGCAAAGGGTGAGGGCCGGTGTTCCCTCATCCCCATCCCTTCTCCCGGAGGGAGAAGGGAGCGAGCCGAGCGCGCCGCGCGCGATCCTCTTCACTTAGGGAGAGGGGGTTGGATCGCTCGCGCG
>DASWLD010000087.1:0-16880 GCA_036396275.1 Burkholderiales bacterium | reverse complement strand
GCAGCGGGTGGGCGATATCGAATACCTGCTCCCCGTTCACGAAGAACCGCATGTGCGCCCGCATGTGGTCCTGTTCGTCGATGACGCGGAAACGCAAGCCCGGGTATCGGCGGTCGAGATCGGCGAGAAGTTCGCTGAGCGTTGCGCCGCGCGCGTCGACTTCGCGCGCGCTGGTGTAGGAGTGCAATGAACTCGGGATCAGGATTTTCATGATCTGCCCCCACCCTAGCCCTCCCCCGTAAACGGGGGAGGGGAGTTCAGTGTTTGTTGTGGCCGGTTCATTCGATTTCCGCGGCTTCGACCGCGTAGATTTCCGGAAGGTGGCGCGCGATGCATGTCCAGCGCGCGGCTCATCCACGATGCGCGCTGGTGTCTCTCAGGCGGCTAGCTTCAGCTCGGCGGCGATCACATCCCACGGAACATGAACCTTGCCGTCTTTCGTCTTGTCGATCAGGCCAAGTTGCATCAGGCGCGTGACGTCAGTGTGGACGTTCTTGTAGTGACGCCCGAGCCGTCCGGCAAGCGCGTAGATGGTCGTCTTGCCCTCGGCGCGCAGCGTCTCCAGCAGCTCCCAGCGACTCGGCGACAATTCCTTAAGTAGTTGCGGCAAGCTCGAAAAGGTGAGCCGGGATTCGGGCGCAACCGAACGGCGGCGCTCGGCACGTTTCCATACCGCCTCGAAGCGATCGAGCGTCTGTGCGGCCGACCCGATCCCGACGCTAAGTTTCTTCCTCCGACTCATTTGTAACCTCCAAGCTTCACGACATCAGCCCAAAAATCCCGCCGCAATCGACGTACGGAAGTGAACCGATACGGCATTTCCCTTTTTCCAACATGCCGATGATCGCCTTTGCCCGATTCGTTGTCGTAACGCACCAGACACTTGCCACCGCGCCCGAAGTAAAGTCGATACTTAAGACCATGCGGACGGTCGGGCGTGGGCTGCGGCAGGCGCCAGATGGTGGTTTCGACGACCGCTCCGTCCGGCATCTCGATATGCTCTTCGAGCAGCAGCGTCGCCTTCATCTATGGCATAGTTTGCCATATATGAGGCTGCGCCTGCCAGGGCATGCGAGGCCGAACCAGCGAAGCGCGTGGCGCTGAACGCGGTCAGCGATGTGCCGCGCGCGTCGACTTCGCGCGCGTTGGTGTAGGAGTGCAATGAACTCGGGATCAGGATTTTCATGGTCTGCCCCCACCCTAGCTCTCCCCCGAAAACCGGGTAGGGGAGTTCAGTGTTTGTTGTGACCGGTTCATTCGACTTCCGCGGCCTCCACCGCGTAGATTTCCGGAAGATGGCGCGCGATGCATGTCCAGCGCTTGCCTTCGTCGCGGCTCATCCAGAGATCGCCGCTGCTCGTGCCGAAGTACAAGCCGACGGGATCGCGATTGTCGGCCGTCATCGCCTGGCGCTTGACGGTCCACCACGCGTCGCGCTTCGGAAAACCGGCGTCGAGACGCTGCCAGGTTTTGCCGCCGTTTCGCGTCACGAAAGCGGACGGCACGCCGTCAAGACACACGCGCGGCCAAACGGTCTGCCCGTCCATGGGAAACACCCACGCGGTGTCGTCGTCGCGCGGGTGCAGCACCATCGGAAAACCGATGTCGCCGATTTGCTTCGGCATGCTCTTACCGATGCGCACCCATTCGGTAGACGGCCGATCGAGCCGGTAAATACCGCAGTGGTTCTGTTGATACAGCCGGTCCGGGTTGCTCGGGCACATGCGCACGCAATGCGGATCGTGGAAGGTGACGTTGCCGCGGTCGAAGCCGTCGACTACTTCAAGCCCCTGTATCAGCGGCGCGAACGTGCGGCCGCGGTCGCGCGATTCGTGCACGCCGCCGCCGGACATCGCGAAATAAAGATGCGTCGGATCGCGCGGATCGACGATGATCGAATGCAGTTTCGGTCCGTCCGGCGTGCCGTCCTGCTGGGCTCCCATCCAGACGCGATACTGCGGATCGTCGTTGATGCTGGAGAAAGGGCTCCAGGTGACGCCGCCGTCGTCGGAACGGAACAGGCCCTGCGGCGAGGTTCCGGCGTACCAGGCGTTCGGTTCGTTCGCGTGGCAAGGCGTGAGCCAAAACGTGTGATCGACGGCGCGGCCTTTTTCGCCTTCCGGCGCCTTGGCGAACGCCGGCGGCCGTGCGGCTTCCTTCCAGGTGCGACCGAAATCGGTGGAGCGAAATACGGTCGGACCGAGGTGGCCGGTTTTCGCGGCGGCGAGGAGGGTGCGCCCGTCGCGCGGATCGAGCACGACATGATTGATGATGTGGCCGAGAAAATGCGGCCCGTCGGCTTTCCACTTACGGCGTGCCGCGTCGCCGTGATACAGCCACGCGCCCTTGCGCGTGGCGACGAGCACCAGCACCCGCTTCGGTGCTCGCCGGGACGAGGCGCGTTTTGCGCCGGTCGCCGATTTCGGCTTTCGGGGTTCTGATCTTTTTTGTTTAGCGCGCGCCATGAATCGATCCTCTATTTGCTGGCCCGTATAAGACGAATCCAGTCACCTCTTCCGAGAGGAGGAGGCTAAGGAATTGTCTCACGGAAATGCCGTGTTCCCTCACCCCGGCCCTCTGATCGCTCTCAACCCCTGTCTCCCGCGATCTTAGTGCATCCCTGCACGTCACCGGAGGAAGAGGGGTACTTCAAGTGCCTGCTTGCGCTTCGAGCGCATGTAGGGCGCAATAAGCGAAGCGCATTGCGCCGGACGCGCATGATCGAATCCAAACATTCGGCGCACTACGGCTTGCACCTAATGCGTCTTTGGCGATTGTTGGAAGACGAACGACACGTCTTGAAACCGAGATCGCCATGACGTCTACATACCGATGCGGCTGAGCTGACCGGGCCGGTCCCTGTCAGCTACCCGCGCGCGCTTCGAGCGCCGCCGCGTGTTCCTTGCCGAGATAGACTTGAATCGCTCGGCGCACCAGGTAGATCAGCGGGATCAGCGCGATGGCCGCGGAGATTTTGTAGGCATAGTTCACCGTGCCGACGGCGAGGAACAGGCTCGTCGGCCACTGTTGCGGCCCGATGACGAAGGCGATGTAGAGCACGACGAAGCTGTCGACGAGCTGCGACACCGCGGTCGAGCCGGTCGCGCGCAGCCAAATGTAGCGTTCGCCGGTGGCGCGGCGGATGCGCCGGAACACGGAGATGTCGATGAGCTGGCCGATCAGGAACGCCGTCACCGAGCCGCCGATGGTCCACATTCCCTGGCCGAACGTAGTCGCAAACGCCGCCTGCATGTCGGGCACGCCGTACTTGGCGCCGACGCCGATCCACCAACTCGCCGGCGCGAGCGCGATGGCGAAGTAGGCGAACGCAAACGCGTACAGGATCAACGCGACGGTGAGATAGGAAATCATGCGCACGCCGCGGCTTCCGAAGTATTCGTTGATGATATCGGTGAAGATGAACACCATCGGCCACAACAGCACGCCGGCGGTGAAGTTAAGCGACCCGCGTTGACCGAACAGCTCCCAGTTGAACGGCGCCAGGCCGAGCGTGTCTTCGAGCGCGAAGATCTTCACGCCGATGAACTCCGCCATCAGCGCGTTGCAGGCGAAGAACGCGGCGAGGATGACGAACAAGCGGCTGGAGCGGTCGGCTAGCATGGTCAGCGTTCAGGGCGGCCTAACAATTCCAAACGACCTCCAGACACGGTCCTACTCACCTTCTGGAGATTCTGTGTTTCCAGTAGCCGGGTTTGCGCGATTGATGTGCCACCGCCACGATGAACAGCATTTCGGTGCGTACCGAATAAACGAGCGAAAATGGAAACCCATCATTTAGTGGAAAGGAATCGGAGCTTGCTTCCGAATAGGGCGCCAATCCTCGGGTTCTCAAGCAGTACCCCGATGCAGCCAACCTCCGTAACGAACCGCTCGCCAAGCCCATGAACTTCACCTTGGTAACGGGTAACAACCTCAAGAAATTCGGTACGAGCTTCGACATGAAACTCGTACCGCATCACTTCAGACGTGAACGCGCTTCGTTAAGAACTTTTGGGCCCGGAACGGTTTCGGCCGTTCCACTCTCGATTTCGGCCAGGCGGCGCTCAGCTTCCCTAAGCCAAGCTTGCTCGACATCAGTCTCAGCGGGGGCGTCGAGATCGGCGATCAGCGATCGCAACAACTCCGCCCTTTCGCGCGCAGAGAGTTCTTTAATGTCCCGTTCGATGTCGGCGATGGCACGCGCCATGAGGGCCACCTCATAGGTACAATCTGGTTAAAGTCTAACGCAGACTTTCATCGCCTGCTAATAAAGGTGAAATCAAATTCCCTCCCCCCATGCGGGAGAGGGTGGGTATGTGCCTAAAAGACTTCCAGCGCCAACGCCGTTGCTTCGCCGCCGCCGATGCAAAGCGAAGCGATGCCGCGGCCGCCGCCGCGCGCTCTGAGCACGTAAAGCAACGTGACGATGATACGCGCACCGGACGCGCCGATCGGGTGGCCGAGCGCGCACGCGCCGCCGTTGACGTTTACCTTTTCGTGCGATAACCCGAGATCCTTCATCGCGGCCAGGGTGACGACGGCGAACGCTTCGTTGATTTCGTAAAGCTTCACGTCCGTGTCGGTCCAGCCGAGTTTCTTCTGCAATTTCCGTATCGCGCCAACCGGGGCGGTTGTGAACCACTGCGGCTCGTGCGCGTTCGACGCATGGCCGAGGATGCGCGCGAGCGGTTTGATGCCGCGCGCCTTCGCGTCGGACTCGCGCATCAATACCAACGCCGCCGCGCCATCGGAAATCGACGACGAGCTGGCGGCCGTGACGGTGCCGCCCGATTTGAACGCGGCGCGCAAGCCCGGGATTTTTTCGATCTTGCAAAGCCCCGGCGTCTCATCGGTAACGAGCAGCGTTTCGCCGCCGCCCTTGGTCGCGATGGGCACGGGCGCGATCTCGGCTTCGAAGCTGCCGTCCGCGACCGCGTTCTGGGCGCGCTTCACCGACTCAATGGCGAACGCGTCCTGCTGCTCGCGCGTGAAGCCGTATTTCTCCGCGGTTGCTTCGGCGTACACGCCCATGGCTTTGCCTTCGTACGCATCCTCGAGACCGTCGAACGCCATGTGGTCGAGCGCCTTCACGTGGCCGTAGCGGAAGCCCTGGCGAGCTTTCGGCAGCATGTACGGCGCGTTCGACATGGATTCCATGCCGCCCGCGACCATCACGTCGGCGGATCCGGCGAGGATCTGATCGTACGCCAGCATCGTCGCCTTCATGCCCGAGCCGCAGACTTTATTGATCGTCGCGCACGCGGTGCTCTTGAGCAGTCCGGCGCCGAGCACCGCTTGCCGCGCCGGTGCCTGGCCGACGGCCGCGGGCAGCACGCAGCCGATGATGGCTTCGTTGATATCCTCCGGCTTGAGTCCGGACTGTGCGACGGCGGCCTTGATGGCGGCGGCCGCGAGCTGCGGCGAGGAAAGCGACACGAACTGTCCGTTCATGCCGCCGATCGGCGTGCGCTTCGCGCCGACGATAACGATGGATTCGTTCATGGCGGGTTCAGGCCTCCGGTAGTATCACGACTTTGCCTTTGACTTCGCGATTCGTCAGCCGCTTCATGGCCGCGGTGGCGTCGCGCAAAGAGACGCGCTCGCTGATCAGCGGCTTGATCTTGCCCTCGGCGATCCACTGGATCAGCTGCTTGACGTTGCGCGCGTTGCCGGCCGGGTCGTGCCGCGACCAGTCGCCCCAGTACACGCCGACAATCGAGCGTTCGCGCAGCAGCACGAGGTTCAGCGGAATCTTCGGGATTTCGCCGGCGGCGAAACCGACGACGAGAAACCGTCCATTCCAAGCGGTCGCGCGCAATGCCGGTTCGGAATACGGCCCGCCGACGGGGTCGTATACGACGTCGACCCCTTTCTCGCCCGCGATTTCCTTCAACCGCTGGCGCAAGTCTTGTGTCGAGTAGTTGATCAGATCGTCGGCGCCGGCTTGTTTGCAGGCCGCGAGCTTGTCGTCGGTCGACGCGGCCGCGATGACGCGCGCGCCCATGAGTCTACCGATCTCGACGGCGGCGATGCCGACGCCGCCCGCCGCACCGAGCACGAGCAGCGTTTCGCCTTTCTTGAGGTGCGCGCATTCCTGCAATGCGTGCAGCGACGTGCAATACGTGAGTCCGAACGCCGCGCCGAGGTCGTACGGCATCTCGGCCGGCAGCGGCATCAGCCGGTCGGCCGGTGCCACGGCTTCCTCGGCGAATCCGCCGTACCCGCAAATGCCGACCACGCGATCGCCGACGTTGAAATTCTTTACCCCGTCGCCGACCTCTTTCACGACGCCCGCCAGTTCCGAGCCCGGCGAGAACGGCAGCGGCGGTTTGATCTGATACATTCCCTTGACCATCAGCACGTCGGGAAAGTTGAGGGAGCTTGCCTTGACGTCGATCACGACCTGGTTCGCGCCGGCCCGCGGCGACGGCACGTCCTGAATGCTGAGCTTGTCGAGCGAACCGAGCTCGGTGCAAAGTAAAGCCTTCATTCAAATCTCCGGCAGGTTCCCGTTATCGTCAGGCGACGTAGCGGCGGCTGATCGATTCCGCGATGCACGCGGGCGTGTCGGACCCATCGAGTTCGATCGTAATCTTCCAGTACAAGTCCATCGCGCCGCCTTTGGCATCTTCGATGTCCATCAGCTTGAAGCGCGCGCGGATGCGTTTGCCGGACGGTACCGGGCGGGTGAAGCGCACGCGATTGAGTCCGTAGTTGATCGTCATGCGCGCCGGCGGGAGTTTCAACGTCGTATTGACGAAATACGGAATCATCGACAGCGTGAGAAAACCGTGCGCGATCGTACTCTTGAGCGGCGAGTCAGCAGCGCGCTCGGGGTCGACGTGAATCCATTGATGATCGTCGGTGGCGTCGGCGAATCGGTCGATGCGATCCTGGGTGATCGCGATCCAATCGCTGACCGCGACCTCTTGACCGATGCGGGCGCGGAGCTGATCGATGTCGGTGATTTCGGCGGTGGGCATGGTGGATTCTCGTCGGTGCCTTGCAAGGCGATCGCTATGTTATCAACAACGGCAGCGCGATGAATGGCCGCACCGGTTACGGAGTCCGGATGAACTCGCGAATCAGCCGGTTTACCTCCTCGGGCCGCTCGTGCGCCACCCAGTGCGACCCCTGCGCAATGCGCTTGATCGTGAGATCGGACGTGAGATCGCCGAGTCCGTCGAGCAGCACCGGCCGCAGCGCTTGATCCTTTTCACCCCAGATCACGAGCGTCGGCACCTTGACCATGAAGTCCTTGGGATCGAGATCGACCGCGGTTGCGCCGGGCGCATCGGGCGCTTTCGGGTGAACCGGCGACGCACGGTAGTAGTTGAGCCCGCCGGTGAGTGCCCCGGGCCGCGACCACGCGGCGCGGTAGTGTGCGAGGTCATCGTCGGTTGGCCATTCGCCGTCGGTGCCGCCGAAGTCCGAGCGCAGTAAGCCTTCCATGCGCTTGAAGTTGTTCTCCGACAGTACGCGTTCGGCCTTCGGATCGCGAAATAGCAGCATGTACTGACTTGCCGCGATTTGCTCGGGATTATCCTTCAGCGCGCGCGCGAACGGCACCGGATGGGCCGCGTTAATGATGACGAGCCGGGTCAGATAGTCGGGATGTCGACTCGCCAAGTTCCATGCGACCGCGCCGCCCCAGTCGTGCGCCACCACCACGCACGGCCGCGCGCCCAGGTGATCGATGAACCGGCGCAGATCCTCGACCAGATGTTTCGCGCGATACGCTTCAACGTCGGCAGGCTTGTCGGAAAGGTTATAGCCCCGCATGTCGAGCGCGACGGCGCGATGCGTGCGGGAGAACTCGTTAAGCTGGTCCCGCCAGGCGTACCAGAATTCCGGGAAGCCGTGGATGAATAAAATTACCGGGCCGGTGCCGGCGGTGACGTAGTGGAGCCGGACGCCGTTTGCGTTTGCATAGTTGTGGTCCAAGGCGGGCTCCCGCTTGATGTGGATCGCGCTGCGCGCGATCAGTCCAAGGATCAATTGTACTTGTGGGCGGCTAAGGAAGCTCCGAACTAGCACCAAACGCTAGTGCCGATGACTGCCGTCGATTCTAACCCGCGGTTCAAGCCTATATACTGGCGTCCTGTCCATATCACGTCGGGGCCGACTCAATGAAGAATCTTCTCGGTACGGTCGCTTTGATCGCTTTGCTGGCGGCTAACCAGGCGGTAGCGCAAAAGTTCCAGTTCGCCGCGGTCGGCGACACCGGCTACTCCAAGAAATCGGAGCAGGAATTCAGCCGAATGGTCGCGGCGATGAACAAAGAAGACCTCGCTTTCGTCGTCCATGTAGGCGATTTTGAAGCCGATCCGCGGCCATACAATCGGAGCCCCGACAAGGTCTCGATGCCGTGCACCGACGAAAGCTTCAAAAAAGTCCTGGCGCAGTTTCAGGAGTCGAGCCATCCGTTCATCCTGACACCGGGCGACAACGATTGGACCGATTGCCACCTGCTCAAGGCACAGAAAGTGGACCCACTGGACCGGCTCGCCAAGGTGCGCGAGATGTTCTACCCCGATGGCCGCAGTCTCGGCAGAAAGACCATCGCCGTCGAAAGTCAGGCGAAAGATCCAAAGTTCGGGAAATTCCGAGAGAACCTCGCTTGGTCCGTGAACAAGGTTACGTTTGCGACCATGCATATCGTCGGCAGCAACGACAATAAAGGCCGCACGCCCGAAATGGACGCCGAGGCGGCGGAACGGACGGCCGCGAACATCGCCTGGCTGAAAAAGGCGTTCGCCGATGCCAAGGCGAAGAACAGTCCGGGCCTCGTGCTGATCACGCAGGCGAATCCCGGTTTCGAGACGCACTGGACGCCATCCCTCAAAGGACGGTATTTCCGGCTGTTTCCGGGCGTCAATCCGCCCAAGGAGTCGCCGCCGAGCGGCTTTGACGACTTTTTAAACGCCGTTGCCGCGGAGATGGAAAGCTACGACAAACCGACCCTGTTCGTGCATGGCGACACGCACATCTTTCACGTCAGCAAGCCGTTGGTGAGCAAGAATACCAAGCGCTTTGTCGACCATTTCACTCGGCTCGAGGTGTTCGGCGATCCGGATTCCCATTGGGTTCGCATCACCGTCGATGCGGCGAAGCCCGCGCTGTTCTCCATCGAGCCCGAGATCGTCCCTGAAAACAGGGCGAAGTAGCCTGGCGCGACTGTGCGGCACCGAACAACCGCGTGCGGAGCGACCCGCCGCGCGCGCCTTAATCTGTAGCGTTAACCGCAAGCGCCGAACAAGTTGCGTTGGCAGTTCGGGTCCCCGTATGGCGCGTGGACTGAGTGCCGCGCAGGATGCGCGAATGCCGCGATGGCCAGGGATGGTCAAGAGCGGCCTTCGCAAGGAATCGGATTCCACTACGTCGCCCTCAGAACGCCGCCCACCAACTTCGGCACAACATCGAAACAATCCTGTTGCGCGGCAAATGCAATTTCCTCGTCGAGCCCGCGCGACAACATCAACCGCCCGATGCGAGCGCGCTTTAGGGATTCGATGGCGTCGCTTTTCGCATAGAGCGTTTCCGCCGCAATGGCGGCGTCGGTGTAGTCGTAGTGTCCCGGAGCGAGCGCGGAAAAGAGCGCCACGAAATGGCCGGCGCCGTAGAAATCTTCGAGATTGAAATTGTCGGCGGAGCCGGAACACACAATGAGTACGGTTTCGTCGCCTTGTTCCTTCAGGATGCGTTCGACGACGGCGCGACCATTGACAAGGGCGGCCGCGTATATTTGATCGGCGTGCCGCGCTTTGTGGACCGCGACGGTGCCGTTGGTGGTGCAGTAGAGCACGGCTCGCCCGGCGACGTTTTCGCGCAGCAGCGCGAGCGGCGTCGGGTGGCAGAAACCGGGGAGGGTGTCCGCGTTCAGTTCACCCGACAGGATGTAAGTTCCCTTTTTTCGTTTCTCGGCTTCCGCCAGCGCCGCTTTGCCGTCCGGCAGCGGCACGACTTCTTTTGCGCCGTTCGCAATCGCGGCGACGATCGAGGTTGTCGCGAAGAGGATATCGAGCACGACGACCACTTTTCCCTCGAGGCGCTGGTTGTCGAGTTCTTCCTTTTTGAGGAGGACGTGAATCTTGGGCATTTCGCCGTCAGCCGTCGAAACGATCTTCGCTGGGCGGCGCGGCACCGGATTGAATAATCGCGAATACACCGCTCGCGCGCAGCACAAGCTTCTGGCCGCACTGCAAGTTGCAGCTGGCGAAGGCGAGATGCATGCCCATGCGCTGGACCGTCACATGCGCCTCGATCCAATCGCCGAGTCGCGCCGGCTGCAGGAAATCGGTGGACAGATTCACCGTCACCATTCGCCGGGGCGGTTCCTCGTGATACGACAGGTTGATGCCGAGCGCGCTGTCGGCGAGCGTGACCAACATGCCGCCGTGGGCGATGCCGGCCATGTTCATGTGCTTCTCGGCGATGCGCAATCCCACGATGCGCGACTTGCCGATCGTCTTGACGTAAATCGGTCCCAGCATCTCCATGAACGCGGCAAGGTGCTTGATGGGTTTAAACCCTTCGGGAATCGACGGTTCGGTCATGTTTCGGTGAAGCGAATGTGGCGGGCGTATTGCGGCGAACACCGCGCTGGCTGCGTATCCAAGCAGGTTCGGTCGCGGGATTCTAGCAGCAGGTTGAATCGAGCGGCGGTTTTCGCAAGCGCTCGACCGAAAAGGCAGCCGTCAGGCGGCGCCGCGTCGAACGTGTTTGGCCTCGGTGCGCGCCGCCGTCGGCGCCGCTTTCGCGGGCTCGCTGAGCAGCATGTCGCTGAACGCGCCCAGATGGTGGTCGGCGTCGCCGAACAGGGTGTTGATCATGGTCAGGCGCTTGAACCAATGGCCGACGATCAGCTCGTCGGTGACGCCCATGCCGCCATGTAGTTGAATCGCCTGCTGCCCGATGAAGCGCGCCGCTTGGCCGATGTAGGCTTTGGCGATCGAGACGGCGCGCCGGCGTTCGAAGACGTCCGCGCTGTCGGCCTTGACGGCCGCCAGGTACATCATCGAGCGCGCTTGCTCGGCGGCGATGGTCATATCGACCATGCGATGCTGCAAGGCCTGGAACTTGCCGATGGCCTGGCCGAACTGCTTGCGCGTTTTCAGATAGTCGAGCGTCGCGGCGTTCAACGCGGTCATGATGCCGATCGCCTCGGCACAGAGCGCCGCGATGCCGTAGTCGAGCGCCCGCTCGATCGCCGGCAGGGCCTGGTCCTTGGCGCCGAGCAGCGCCTCGGCACCGACGCGAACGCCCTTCAGCACGACGTCGGCCGCGCGGTTGCCGTCCTGCGTGAGGTGGTCGTGAACCGTCGCGCCGGCGGCGTCACGATCGACGATGAAAAGCGAGATACCGGCATCGTCCCGGTCTTTTCCGCAAGTGCGGGCCGAGACGACGAGCTTATCGGCGACACCGCCATGCAGCACGACCGACTTCGCGCCGTCGAGCAGGCAACCCTTGCCGGCGCTCTTGGCTTTGGTCGCCACGTGGTTCAGTTCGTAGCGCGTGTCCGGCTCGTAATGCGCAAACGCCATGCGCAGCCCGCCGCCGGCGATCGCCGGCAACAACGCCTCTTTGTGCGCCTGGCCGCCGAAGTCCCGGACGAGGTGGCCGCACAAGACCACAGTCGCGAGAATCGGCTCCAGCACCAATCCCGGCCCGAGCGCTTCCATCGCGATCATGGTATCGACGGCGGTGCCGTTCAATCCGCCGAATGCTTCGGGAAACGGGAGGGCGAGCACGCCGAATTCGGCGTATTGGCGCCAGGCGTCGGGGTTGTATCCGCGCGATGACTTCAGGAATGCACGGCGTTTGTCGAAACCGTATTCGTTGGCGATGAAGCGCTTGAGCGAGTCCCGCAGCGCCGTTTGTTCTTCGGTGAAATCGAAGTCCACGGATTACCTCACAGTCCCAATATCATGCGGGAGATGATGTTCTTTTGAATTTCGTTCGACCCGCCGAAGATGGTCGTCTTGCGAAGATTGAAGTAGCTTGCGGCGAGCTTGCCGGCGGAGGCATCGTCGGCCAACGCGCCGCCTTCGCCGTTGGACGGCAGCGCCGACTGGCCGACCGCCTGCATGGCCAGCTCCGACAGCGTCTGCTGAATCTCCGACTTCTTGATTTTGAGAATCGAGACTTCCGGTTTCGGTGCGCGCTGCTGCTGCTCGGCCGAAATAACGCGCAGGTTCGTGATCTCGAGCGCCTGAAGTTCCATTTCGACCTGCGCGATTTTATCGCGAAAGCGGTGATCTTCGATCAGCGGCCGGCCGTTCGCGGTTTCGCGACGCGCAAGATTCTTCAGCCGCTTGAGCGCGGCCTTCGAGCGGCCGACGCCGGCGATGCCGGTGCGCTCGTGTCCGAGCAGGAATTTCGCGTAGGTCCAGCCTTTGTTTTCTTCGCCGACCCGGTTCTCGACCGGCACTTTGACGTTGTCGAACCAGACTTCGTTAATCTCGTGGCCGCCGTCGAGCATGATAATCGGGCGCAGCGAGACGCCCGGCGACTTCATGTCGATCAGCAGAAACGAGATGCTCTCTTGCTGGCGGCCCTCGGTACCGGTGCGCACCAGACAGAAGATCCAATCGGCGTACTGTGCCAGCGTGGTCCAGGTCTTCTGGCCGTTCACGAGGTAGTGCTCGCCCTGGCGCTGCGCGCGCGTTTTGAGCGAGGCCAGGTCCGAACCGGCTTCGGGTTCGGAATAGCCTTGGCACCACCAATGTTCGCCCGACAGAATCTTGGGCAGGAAGAATTTCTTCTGCTCCGGACTGCCGAAGACCATGATCACCGGAGCGACCATGCGCAGGCCGAAGGGAATTATCTGCGGCGTGCCGGCATCGGCGCATTCCTCGTCGAAGATATGACGCTGCACCGCGTTCCAGGCGGCTCCGCCGTATTCCTTCGGCCATTCCGGCGCGATCCAGCCTTTTTTATAAAGAATCCTGTGCCACGCGAGCGTGTCGTCGCGATCGATGCCGGCGCCCTGGCGCACCTTGTCGCGAATCTCGACCGGGAGGTTTTGGTCGATGAATTCGCGAACTTCGCGGCGGAAGGCCTGCTCTTCGGCGGTGAAGTTGAGATCCACGCTCTTCGCTCCTACGTCGTTCGCGGTCGGTACGTTCCGCGTCTATGCGGTGGGGAGTTTGTGGCTGCGAAAATCATCGCGCAGCTTCGTCTTCAGGATCTTGCCGGTCGCGGTATGTGGGAGGCTGTCGACGAAGACCACGTCATCCGGTAGCCACCAATCCGCTATCTTGCCGTCGTAGAACTTCAGCAGCTCCTCGCGCGTGACGGTCTTGCCTTCTTTCTTTACCACGATGAGGAGCGGCCGCTCGCCCCACTTCGAATGGGCCGCGCTGATAACCGCCGCCTCGGCGACCGCGGGATGGCCCACGGCGATGTTCTCCAGCTCGATCGAGCTGATCCACTCGCCGCCGGACTTGATGACGTCCTTCGAGCGGTCGGTGATCTGGATGTAGCCGTCGGGGTCGAGGGTCGCGACGTCGCCGGTTCCGAACCAACCGTCGCGCAGATTGCTCGCGTCCTCGCCGAAGTACTGCTTGGTGACCCAGTGTCCGCGAATCATGAGGTCGCCGAACGCTTTGCCGTCGCGCGGCAGTTCCTTACCGTCGGAGTCGATGATCTTGAGCTCCACGCCGAACAGGGGGCGGCCTTGTTTCGCCTGCAATCCGAGTTTCTTTTCCTTGTCCCAGCTGGCGTGCTTGGTCTTGAAGTGGTTCACGGTGCCGAGCGGGCTGGTTTCGGTCATACCCCAACCGTGGATGATCTGCACGCCGTAGTCTTCTTGAAACGCGCGAATGATCGCCGGCGGACAGGCGGAACCGCCGATGGTGGCGCGCTTCAGCGTCGAGAAGCGGAGTTTGTTTTGCTGGATGTGCTGCAACAGCCCCAGCCAGATCGTCGGCACGCCGGCGGTGTAGGTGACTTTTTCCTGCTCGAAGAGCGCGTGCAAGTTCGCGCCGTCGAGACCGGGACCGGGAAAGACAATCTTCGACCCCGCGAGCGGCGCGCTATAAGGCAAACCCCAGGCGTTGACGTGGAACATCGGCACGACCGGCAGCACGACGTCTTGCGCCGAGAGGCCGATGCTGTCCGGCAGGCACGACGCCATGGTGTGCAGCAGCGTCGAGCGGTGCGAATAGAGAACGCCCTTTGGATTGCCCGTGGTGCCGGAGGTGTAGCAAAGCGACGACGCCGTGTCCTCGTCGAACTCGGGCCATTCGAAATCGTCCGAGTGCTCGTTGATGAGGTCCTCGTAACAGAGCAGATTCGGCAGCGCCGACGGCGGCATGTGCGCGCGGTCGGTCATCACCACGAATCCGTTCACCGCCTTGCAGTGCGGGGCCAGCTTCTCGATCAGCGGGACGAAGGTGATGTCAGCGAACAAGTAGGTGTCGTGCGCGTGGTTGATGATGTAAACGATTTGGTCGGGAAACAGCCGCGGGTTGATGGTATGGCACACCGCGCCGATGCCGGAGATACCGTAATAGAGTTCCAGATGGCGATAGTTGTTCCAGGCAAGCGTGGCGATGCGGTCGCCCGTTTTGACCCTGAGCGACTGAAGTGCGTTGGCGAGCTGGCGCGCGCGTTTGTGCGCTTGCGAATAGGTGTAACGATGAATCCCGCCTTCGGCGAGGCGGCTGACGATCTCGGTGTCGCCGTGGTACTGACCCGCGTGGCGAAGCAGCGATGAAATCATGAGTGGCATCTTCGTCATCAAACCGTGCATGGCATCCTCTCAGTGGTATTTATGGCCGCTGTGGACGAAGTGAAGAAGTCTAACCACAAACCGGCTTCGGTCTCATCTCCGTTGTCGGAAGGCGATGCGGCCGCGAATGCGAAGTCCGCCTGCGCCGTGGTGCTGTGTATGCGTCATCCTCGTCGCGGCGCTGATTGCCGCGCGTTGAGTAATCGTAACCTCGGAGTCGAGGCCGCTACCGGCTGCGAAAACATAACACGAATTTTCAAAATGCAAAATGAGATTCCGCATTGCGGAACCCCACCGGGAGGGATCACACCTTATCAAGTTCGGTCACTGAGCGTCCCCATCAAGGGCGGTGCATGTTTTTCGGTGCATAAAAAAACGGCGGCGCCCCCCGGCGCCGCCCGGTCTTGCTATCCCGTGCTACGGGATGTAGTTCGTCTCTTCCGGCAGCGGCGGGACGATCGGAACTTCGAACAACGGGCCCGCGCCGTCCGGATCGATGACCGTCGCGCCGTCGCTCGCGAAGAACGTCGCGATTTGCGCCTGTGCCCCGAGAGCGACCGTTGGCGCGAGCCCGGTCGAGAAGACGTTCGTCAGGAACGTATGCGGATTCTTCGGCGTCGCGGGATTGAGTCCGAAGGCGATGTCGTTGCGGTAGAACGTCCAGCGATCGGCAAGATCGCCGGCGCGGATAATCGCCGTGTTGGTCGGATTGGGCACGGTCTGGTCGCCCTTGGCGTTCTGGAAGATCACCGTCTTCGCCGGAACGCCGAACAGCGGGTCTTTGCGCAGGTGTGGCGCGTACGACACGGGGTTGCCGACATGTCCGGCCCACTCGGAGTTGTCCATGAACCGCTGGATCTCCATCGCACCCGGCACCGCGTTGATGACGGGCGGTTGATCGCGCAGCGGGAAGTTTTCCACCGCGAAGATCGGCGAGCCGGCGTTTGCCAAACCGCGTGCCAGCACGCCTTGCACGAACAGCGGGCGGAACACCGGGCTGAGCCGGACAATCTCGATGGTCGCTCCGCCGGGGACGTTGGGAACGCCGACGCGCACGTTCGGCTCAATGGCGAGGAACATCGTTCCGTAAATGCCGCCGAACGACTGCCCGAAGTAATAGATGCGATTCGGATTGAAGTCGCTCTCGCCGTCGCCGTCGACATCGACGCCGCCGGACTTGATGACCCGGGTCAACTGCATCAAGTCGACTGCCGTTTGGCGCAACGCATCGGTGCTGCCGAGAAGCGCACGCGGCGCGGCGGTGCTGCTGCCTTCGGTGGTACCAATCGCGCCGTCGCCGTTCTGGTCGATCCCACGGCCGCCGATCGGCACGACGACCGACCCGCCGCCGGTGTTCACGGTGAACGTCCCGGCCGGGCCCTGGCCATGGCCCACGACGTTGATCGCGATCATGGCGATGCCTTGGCTCGCCAGCGACGAGGCGATGACGACGGGCGCCGCGTCCTTGGTGCTGCCGAAGCCGTGGCCGAAGATGGCGATCGGCCAGCCGCCCGCCGGTTTCGGGCCGGCCGGTACGAACAGATCGAAGTAGATCTCGTCGGTCGACCGCACCTTGGGTATACCGAACAGCGTTCCGACCGTGGGAATCGATTCCGCCGCGCCCAAGTAATTCGGCGAGGAGAACTTGCCGAACGCGAGCTGCCCGACCGCGCCGGCAAAGGGTATTTGCAGGGGCACGAGGCTCACCGGGGTTGCCGGACCGAGCACGGGCGATCCGCCGGCCACGCCGACTTGGCGCTGCGCGATCAGGCTCGCGATCGCGCCAACGTCGAACACCGCGCGTGCGCTGCCGCCGCTGCCGATGTCGAACGTCGCCGGCACCGGCTCGTGACGATCGAGCTGCCGGCGAATCTTTTCCATGACGGCGGTGGTGCTGAGCGTCGTAAACACGCTGAGCGCGACGATATGATTATGTGGCGCGCGGCGCATCCCTTCGTCGAGATCGTTACCGTACGAGTGGCCGAACCGGAAATGTCTGCGGAATTTATCGAACAACTCGCCGCTGACGGGATGGCCGTCGGTGTCATGCACGCCGCGCGTGACGACGACGGCATAGCGGGTGTGCTGGTTCAACAGCTGGTCCGGCTCGACGTGCAGCGTGTTCATGGCCGGGTCCCACACGATC
>DASWLD010000086.1:0-16896 GCA_036396275.1 Burkholderiales bacterium | reverse complement strand
CTGCTTAACGCGCTCAGACTCGATCTGTAAGCGTTTACGCTCGTCCTCTAGCGCCTGAAATGCTGCAATGTCGAGCACGAAACCACGCCGCGCCAGGCGGCGGGCGACGTCGTCGAGTTGCGAACGAAGTAACCGCGGATCTAGCATCGATCAGGCGTCGCTACCGAGCGCACCGCCCGCCGCGATCGCCAACACACGGATCATTCGGCCTTGCTCCCGGGTTTCGATTCTCGGTCGGTCGATTCGGCGGCGGCTTCGTCGCGCCGGCGCCACTCGGCGAGGCGTTGGGCGATACGCTCTTCCAGCCCTCGCCCGCTCGGGCGATAGTACACTCTTTCGTTCATACCGTCGGGGAAATAGCGCTCACCCGCCGCGTAGGCATCGGCGTCGTCGTGCGCGTAGCGATAATCCTTGCCGTAGCCAAGTTCCTTCATCAAGCGGGTCGGCGCATTGCGCAGGTGTAATGGTACGTCGAGTGAACCGGAACGCTTGGCGTCCTCCATCGCTTCGTTGAACGCGACGTAGACCGCGTTGCTCTTCGGCGTAGCGGCGAGATAAACCACCGCCTGGGCGATGGCGAGTTCTCCCTCCGGGCTGCCGAGTCGTTCCTGCACGTCCCAGGCTGCAAGCGCCAGATCGAGCGCGCGCGGATCGGCGTTGCCGATGTCCTCCGACGCCATGCGCACGACGCGGCGCGCGATGTACAGCGGATCGCAACCGCCATCGAGCATGCGCGCGAGCCAATAGAGCGACGCGTCGGGATCGCTCCCACGCACCGATTTGTGCAGCGCCGAAATCTGATCGTAAAACGCCTCGCCTTGTTTGTCGAAACGACGCACGCCGCCGACCACTACTTCACTCACGCGCTCGGTGGTTAGCGTCGACGACTCGGCATCGATCAAGTCCGCGGCCATTTCGAGAAAATTCAGCGCGCGCCGGGCGTCGCCGTCGGCGGCCTTGGCGAGAACGTCGATTGCCTCCGGCGCCGCCTGAATGCCGCGCGCGCCCAGTCCACGCTCGTTGTCGGCCAATGCCTGCTCGACGACTCGCTTGATATCGTCGACCGCAAGCGCCTTGAGGACGTACACCCGCGCACGCGACAGCAACGCGTTGTTCAACTCGAATGACGGATTTTCCGTGGTGGCGCCGATAAAGATGAACGTGCCGTCTTCGACGTACGGGAGAAATCCGTCTTGCTGGGACTTATTGAAACGATGCACTTCATCCACGAACAGCACCGTGCGCCGTCCTTCGGCGCGGTAGTGTTTCGCCTCGTCGACCGCCGCGCGAATTTCCTTGACGCCCGCGAACACGGCGGAAAGCGCGATGAAGTGCGCGGTACCGGCGGCGGCGATGATCCGCGCGAGCGTCGTTTTGCCGGTGCCCGGAGGCCCCCAAAAAACCATCGAGTGCAAGGCACCGGACTCGATCGCCTGACGCAACGGCTTACCCGGCCCCAGCAAATGCTCCTGTCCGATGAACTCCGCGAGTTGTCGCGGCCGAAGCCGATTCGCCAGCGGCTGCCATCCGGCGGGCTGCAAATCTTCGAACGCACGTTGCGTCCCCTCGCCTCCGGCCGATCGGTGCCGGTCACGCTTTGCGGCTTTCATGGCTTGCCGCTATCGTTCCCCAACGACATCGACATCCGGAGGCGGCGTGAACGTGAAGCGCGAAGCGCCGATCGGTTTATTTTCCGTTCCGGCGGTCAGCGTGTAGCGCGTCATCTGTCCCAGGCCGTCGACCAATTCGATTCCCCTCAAGCGGCCCCGCTCGAAGGCGAGCCGAACTTTTTCGAATCCGCTGTCTTTGTTCTTCGGAACAAGCTCGACCCAGGCCAGCTTGTCCGTGATGCCGCCGTCCCGGATCTGGAACTGATCGTTCAAATGCCCTTGACCGGCGAGCAGCACCGCCGGCGTGTCGAGCAGGCCGCCCTTGAGCGTGCGGACGGTGGCCTGCTTCAAGTCCTCGTCGTAGACCCACAACCTTTCGCCGTCACCGATGATCTGCTGTTTGTAGGGCGTCTCGTAGTCCCAGCGAAACTTGTTGGGGCGCTGGATCCACAAGCGACCCTTCGACTCCTGTATGGTCGCGCCGGTCTCGTCGATTAGCAGCTGATCGAAGCGCGCGGTAAAGCGGATCACGTCGGTGAAAAACCGCTCCAAACTCTCGACCCCGCTCGGTGCCGCGGGCGCGGCCGCCGCGACCGAGCCAACGAAGCACATCGCAACCAGCAGGCCGCAACGAGCCCGCCGTTTCACGATTCAATGCCAACCGGTGGCGGCGCGAGTACTTCGCGGCTTCCGTTCGGTTGCAGCGGGCCGACGACGCCGGTCCGCTCCATCTCTTCGATCAGCCGCGCCGCGCGGTTGTAGCCGATGCGAAGGCGCCGCTGCACCCCCGAGATCGACGCGCGCCGCGACTCGGTCACGATGCGAAGCGCTTCGTCGTAGAGCGGATCGGCTTCGCCGCCGACATCGCCTTCAACGCCGCCGCCTTCATGTAGAAAACCGTTTTCGTTGACGCCGGAATCGCCGCTGATCACCTGCTCGTCGTACACTGGTTTGCCGCTTTTCCTGAGGAAGCTCGTGACCCGGTGCACCTCGTGATCGGCGACGAACGCGCCGTGGATGCGCACCGGCAGGCTGCCCGGTTGCTGGAACAGCATGTCGCCCTGCCCGAGCAATTGCTCGGCGCCCATGTGATCGATCACCGTGCGCGAATCGACGCGCGAGGACATTTGAAACGCGATGCGCGTCGGAATGTTCGCCTTGATCAACCCCGTAATGACGTCCACCGACGGCCGCTGCGTGGCGAGCACCAGATGCAGCCCGGCGGCGCGGGCCTTCTGCGCCAGGCGCGCGATCAGCTCCTCGACCTTCTTGCCGACCACCATCATGAGGTCAGCCAGTTCATCGACCAGAATCACGATCAGCGGCAGCGGCTTCAAGGTCGGTGCGCTGTCCTCGGGGCCGGTTGGCGTATACATCGGATCGGCCAACGGCTTGCCGGTGTCGATCGCTTCTTGCGCCTTGCGATTGAACCCGGCCAGGTTGCGCACGCCTAGCGTCGCCATCAGGCGATAGCGCCGCTCCATCTCGGCGATACACCATTTGAAGGCGTTCGCCGCCTGCTTCATGTCGGTCACGACCGGCGCGAGCAAATGCGGGATGCCTTCGTACACCGCGAGTTCGAGCATCTTCGGATCGATCATGATCATCCGCACCTGCTCGGGCGTGGATTTGTACACCATGCTCAGAATCAGCGAGTTGATGCAGACGGACTTACCCGAACCGGTCGTACCGGCGATCAAGAGGTGCGGCATTTTGCACAAGTCGGTCACCATCGGGTTGCCGCCGATTTCCTTGCCGAGCGCGAGCGCGAGCGGCGTCAACTCCTCTTCGTACACGCGCGAGGCCAGAACTTCCGACAGGCGCACCGTTTCGCGCACTTCGTTCGGAATTTCGAGACCGACGCATGTCTTCCCGGGAATATTTTCGACGACGCGCAGACTCACCACCGAAAGCGATCGCGCCAGATCGCGCGCGAGATTGGTAATCTGCGATGCCTTGACCCCGGCGGCCGGCTCGATCTCGAACGAGGTAATCACCGGACCCGGGTGCACCGCCGTCACCTGTGCCTCGATATTGAAATCGAGCAACTTCTTCTCGAGCAGTCGCGACATGCTTTCCAGCGACTGCTTGGAGAACTGCTGACCCTTTTGCTTATCCGGCGGATCGAGCAGAGACAACGGGGGTAACTCGCTCACGCCCGGCGACTCGAACAACGGCACCTGTTTTTCGCGTTCGATGCGCTTGCCGGTTTCGACCTTGGTCACGACCGGCTCGATCCGCGGCGGCGGATACCGCTCCAATGCCTTCTTCTCGACCGTCACGGTTTCGCGCCGCTGCCTGCGCGCGCGCGCGCCGATCGCGCGATCGACCAGCGTCGCCGCGAAATTCCGCACCCAAGCGCCGAGCGCCAAACTCAGGCGGCCGGTGCCATCCATCAGACGCAGCCACGACAAGCCGGTGTACAGCGTCACCCCGGCAAAGAAGCTTGCGAGCAGCAGCAACGTGCCGCCGGTAAAGCCGAACGCAGCGACAAGACCGGCGCCCATCTCGCTGCCGATCCAGCCACCGGCGGAAAACGGTTTGTCCACTATTTGATAGTGCAAGCTGGCGAGGCCGCAGGCACCGACAAAGGCCAATACCAGCGCGCCGGCCATGAGCAGCCGATGCTTCGCACCTTGCGGCTCGGCATCGTTGCGATGCCGGTAGATGTGCCATCCACCGATCGCGACCATGACCGGAAACAGGAAAGCGACGTAGCCGAAAAGCGCGAACAGCACGTCCGCGAGCCACGCGCCGACTCGCCCGCCCATATTCGCCACACCCGAGCCCGGGCCGCTATGCGACCAAGCGGGGTCGTTCGCCGAATAGGTCCACAGGGAGAGGAGCAAGTACACGCCGACGGCGGCCAGCAGGTACAGCGCCGCCTCCCGCAGCAGCCGCACGACGCGCGGGGTTAACGCGGGTTTCGTTTTCTTCCAGGTCGCTTGGCTCAATGCTTAGTCGCTAGGGCGAGAATGTGAGCGAATTTTCGCCTTTTCCTCGCCGCCCCACAAGGCGAGCGTGCGTGAAACGGCGTGCGCCCCGCGCGCCGCGCGCACGGCGCCGATGGTCGGCGCGACGCTTGAAACTTGCGTCCCGCGACGGCACTTCATTGCGCCGATGGATTGCGGCTTTGCGCTGCGCCGAAGCTGGCGTACCATACCGGCCCGCTTTACGTCGGCGAAAAACGTTTATCCCGCACTTCGCGTCGACGCGGCGCACGCACGCGCCGGAAAATTCGGCTCAACGCAAACAAAGGTTTTCGATGGCAGACGTCAAACACGCTCGACTACTTATTCTTGGCTCCGGCCCCGCCGGATACACCGCCGCCGTTTACGCCGCGCGCGCGAACTTGAATCCGGTGCTGATCACGGGCATCGAGCAAGGCGGACAACTTACCACCACCACCGACGTCGACAATTGGCCCGGCGACGTGGAGGGTCTGCAAGGTCCGGACCTGATGGAGCGGATGCGCAAGCACGCCGAACGCTTCAAGACCGAGATCGTTTTCGATCACGTCAACAAAGTCGAACTGGGGCAGCGGCCGTTTCGCTTGACCGGAGACAGCGGCGTTTACACCTGCGACGCCTTGATCATCGCGACCGGCGCGTCGGCGAAATATCTGGGATTACCGTCGGAGGAAAAGTTCCGCGGCAAGGGCGTGTCCGCCTGCGCGACCTGCGACGGCTTTTTTTACCGCGGCCAGAAGGTCGCGGTGGTCGGCGGGGGCAATACCGCGGTCGAAGAAGCCATTTATCTCTCGAACATCGCCTCGCACGTGTCGCTCGTGCACCGCCGCGACAAACTGCGCGCCGAGGCAATCATGGTCGACCGGCTCATGGAGCGCGTGAACCAGGGGAAAATCTCGACCGAGTGGAACTACCAGGTCGACGAAGTGCTGGGAGACGACGCCGGCGTTAACGGCCTGCGCATCAAGGGCAAGCAAGGCAAGCCGAAACAACTCGACGTGCAGGGCGTTTTCATCGCCATCGGCCACCGGCCGAACACCGAAATCTTCGCCGGCCAGCTGGACATGGAGAATGGTTATATTAAGGTGCGCACGGGCCGCGAGGGCGGCTCCACGGAAACCAGCGTACCCGGCGTGTTCGCCGCCGGCGACGTGCAGGATCACGTCTACCGCCAGGCGGTCACCTCCGCCGCCACCGGCTGCATGGCGGCACTCGACGCGGACCGCTATCTGCAAAGCCTGAAGGCCTAGCCGCCGACTTCGCCTCGCCGCCGCTGTCATGCGGCGCGTTTTGCGTTAGCCTTGGCGTCTCGCACCCGGGCGAGGCCCGCCGATGACATCGAACAAGCGCGGTCAGGACGACGCGAAACTCTTTCGCGAACACGTCGACGGCATCCGCCCGGTAAAACAAGACCGCATCCCGCCGCACCGCACCAAACGCCGTCCGATTCCGGAACAATCGCGGCGCGACGCCGCCGCGGTGATGGATAGCCTCCTATCCGACGACTACGATCCCGGCGACGTCGAAACCGGCGAAGAGCTACTCTACGTTCGGCCCGGTTTGCAGCATGCGGTTGTCCGCAAGTTGCGACGCGGGCAGTTTGCCGTCGAAGCCGAACTCGACTTGCACGGATTTATCGTTCCGCAGGCCCGCACCGCGCTCGACAAATTCTTGCGCGACGCGCGCGCGCTCGGCAAACGCTGCGTGCGCGTCATCCACGGCAAAGGCCGACGCTCCCAGGGCAAGCTGCCGGTGCTAAAAGGCAAGGTGAACGCGTGGTTGCGCCAGAAGGACGACGTGATGGCGTTTTGTACCGCCGTTCCACGCGACGGCGGCGCCGGCGCGGTGTACGTATTGTTGCGAAGAAACTGAGTGCGATTTCGATCGCTTAGTCGAACACCGAAAGGCTCATACCGTGACCGACAACGAAAATCATTTGCTCGTCGATATTCAGGACGGCGTCGCCGTTCTGACGCTAAATCGTCCCGAGAGGTTAAATGCGCTTTCGCCCGCCATGCTGCAGCAAGGGATCGCAACGCTCGAACAATGCGCGACCGATCCGGCGGTCGGCTGCGTCGTCGTTACCGGCGCGGATCGCGGCTTTTGCACGGGTGGCGACGTGTCGATGATGGCGGCGGACGGCGCTCGGCAAACGTTTGAACAAAAGATCGACCGCCAGCGCCGCGTGCATCGATTTTCCTGGCTGCTCTATTCCATCCCGAAGGTAACGATCGCGGCCGTCAACGGCCCCGCGGCCGGCGCCGGCTTCGGAATCGCGCTCGCTTGCGACCTGCGCGTCGCCTCCGACAAGGCCAAGTTCACTACCGCGTTCGCCAAGGTCGGTCTTGGCGGCGACTTCGGTATCACCTGGCCGCTGACACGCATCGTCGGCGAAGCGAAAGCCAAGGAGTTGCTGTTTCTATCGGACGTTCTGACCGCCGAACAGGCGCTGCAACTTGCGCTGGTCAATCGCGTCGTTCCACACGATCAGCATATGAAAGCGGTGCGCGAACTTGCGACCCGCATCGCCCGCGGCCCGCTGATTTCTTACCGGCACATGAAAGAAAACGTGCGGCTCGCCTCCACCAACGATTACGCCGCGCTACTCGACCGGGAGGCGATTACGCAGCTTCGTTGCGGCGAAACGCAGGATCACAAAGAAGGCGTCGCCGCATTTACGGAAAAAAGCGAGCCGAAGTTCCTGGGCCGATAGTCTTGCGAAGGGGCCAACGCCAAGACGCCCCGGCGGTTACTCCTTGCCTCGATACATCCCGACGCGATTACCGCCGCTGATCCGCGCCGCTTTGAGCGCGGCTTCGCCGGTCGCGAGAAAGGAGCGTGCGTCACTCGTTGGCTGAAACGCGGTAACACCGACGGATACCGTGAGCGGCGAGCCGGCGTTGTCATCGGATACTCCGACCGTGAGCTTACTCACCGCGTGGCGCAACCGTTCGCCCACCTGGCACGCGCCGCCGACATTGGAATCCGGCAGTACCACCGCGAATTGCGCCGGGCCATACGACGCCACCAAGTCGGTGGGACGTATGCTTTCGACCAACGTCTGCGCGACCGCGTGGCATGCGTGGTCGCCGACGGTCGGTCCGAGTCGCTGCGTATAGCCATGGAATTTATCGATCTCGACCAACAACAACGTCAGCGGCTCCTGGCTGGTGGCGCTACGCGTCATCTGGCGCGGGAGCATGCCCTCGAGCCAGCGCCGGTTGTGCAAGCCGGTCACTTCGTCGAGCGTCGCGTGACCGCCGTGTGTCGTCTTCAGTTCTTCGCTGCCGGCGATAACGCCGTTCACGCGCGAGCGCGACGCGAGCAGCGCCAGCCAGTTGCGCGCAATCTGATGCGAAGCGCCGATCAGCGCCCATGCGATCTTGCGTTCGACGACCACCACGCGCGACGACTCGATCGCGGAAACCGTGGACGCCAGAACGGCATTTTGAAACAGACTAAGTTCGCCGATCGTGTCGCCGGCATCGACTAGGATGTCCGCCACGTCGCCGGAAGGATCCCGCATCCGCAGCCGACCGCTCATGACCATGTACACCGCGTCGCATGACTCCCCCGCGGCCAGCAGCACGTCGCCGTTTTCCATGAGAAGCACCGGGCAGTTGCGCAGCAGCGGCATAATGCCTTCCTGATGCGCGCCCTTGAGCAATCCGATCTGCGCCAGGTCACGGCGCGAATGCCGAGCGGTCGCCACCGTCTCCTGCGTGACGCCCTGGATCTTTCTAATCGATTGTTCCATGCGACAGGATTTCTTTTTTCCTCAGGTAGTTAAAGCAAAGTTAGTGCCAAAAATCCACCTGCCGTCTGATCTGGTGCACCTAACCAATGTTCCCCAGTCTCGGCAACTGCCTTGATCATTCAACCTCTTAGCATTGAAGGTTGCGATCGAACCGAACCTTCCGGCAAGACCGGATCTCTCCTTAGAAATGCGGCCCGAAACTAGCGGCTGCGAACCGGACACGCGGCCGTGACGGCCGACCCTGGCCCAAAAACCGTCGACACACGCAATCAACGCTCCTTCCGTGTTACACCTCTCCCCTCCGCCCCCGATGTTGTGAGCACGGAGGAAGTTGGCCGAGAAGAAGCGCTAAACACCGGCCTTTTACACCCGCCGAAAGGCCAACACCGAGAGTGCCGGATGTGGGGTCTCTATCGCTTGACCAACAACACCACCGCGCTCGCGGCGATGCCTTCCTCGCGTCCGGTAAAACCCAGGCGCTCGGTGGTGGTGGCTTTGATATTTATTTGATCGACGGAGATTCCCAGATCTTGCGCGACATTCTGTTGCATTGCCGGCAAGTGCGGCGCGAGGCGCGGCGCTTGGGCGATGACGGTCGCGTCGACATTGGCAACTTGCCAGCCGGCCTTGCTGATCGACGCATGCACGCGCCGCAAAAGTATCCGGCTGTCGATATCCTTGTATTGCCGATCGGAGTCGGGAAAATGGCGGCCGATGTCCCCGAGTCCGGCGGCGCCGAGACAAGCGTCGCAAATCGCGTGCAGCAGCGCGTCGGCGTCGGAATGGCCGGCCAGCCCCAAAGTATGCGGAATATGCACGCCACCCAAGACCAACCGGCGCCCGGGGACGAGGGCATGAACGTCGAAGCCCTGACCGACGCGCATCATGCGTTTTCGTTCGCCTGCCGCTTTAAAAATAATTCCGCCAGCGCGAGATCGCCCGGATGGGTGATCTTGATGTTGTCGGCGTGACCCTCGACCAGCATCGGGTGCGCACCCAGCCGCTCCATCGCGGCGCTGTCGTCGGTAACATCTTCATCCCGCCTCAGCGCGGCGCTGAGCGCGTCAGACAGTTTACCGAGCGGAAACATCTGCGGCGTGAGCGCGCGCCAAAGCCCGGCGCGCGAAACGGTTTCGCATACCCGGCCGTGCGCGTCGCCGCGCTTCACGGTGTCGGCGACCGGCGTTGCCAGGAGCGCGCCGTCGGCGCACGCGAACGCCGCGTGCGAGAGTCTATCGAGATCCGCATGGCGCAGGCACGGGCGCATCGCGTCGTGGACCATGACCCAATCCTCCGGTTGCGCGTGCGCGGACAAGGCCGCCAGGCCGTTCAACACCGTTCGCGCGCGCGAGGCACCGCCGTCGAACGTTCCCAGGAGATTTTTCACCTTGTCGGCACCCAGTCCCGACCAGTGGCTGTCGCCCGGCGCGATACCGACAAGCACGCCGCGCACACGCGGGTAACTGCATAACCGTTCGAGCGTATGAAGGATGACGGGGCGGCCGAGAAGCGGTAGGTACTGTTTCGGCACGCCGCTTTGCATGCGCGTACCGGCGCCGGCGGCGGGGACGATTGCCCAGATTTTTTCGTTGATGGCCAAACGGCGTTGAAGATTTGCGGCAGCCTTGCCTCACCCTAATCGTATTCGCCGAGGAGAGCGATTCGACACGCCAACGCGGAAGGAAACGCCGTTAGCGCGCCGACCTCACGCGCGGACACCGACGAAAGAACGAATGCGATCGATGGCGATCTCCGTGGCAATGCCTTGAATCGCAGCCACTTCGCGCGCCAGGTAGCCGCTCGCCTGCTCGAGCAGCATCGACTCCTCAAACGACAGACCCGACTGCTTCTTCCAGCGCATGAGATCCCGTACGACTTCGCCGAGTTCAAGGCAGGAACCGGTGTTTATCTTGCGTTCGATTTCCTTGCAGCGCTCGGTCCAGTTGCCTCCCGTGACGCGCTTGCGACCTCGGGCGGACAACACCTTGAACAGTTCTTTGAGCTTGCGATTGTTCAGCAACGGACGGATGCCGCAACGGTCAACGTTGGCTTGCGGCACCCGAACGGTCATGCGGGTCTCCGGAATGTGAATGACGAGACACGGCCGAAATTGTCCGGCAACATACAGCTCTTCGATCGCTTGAATAACGCCGACACCGGCCGACGGGTAGAAAATCGTGTCGCCAGCTTTGTAGCGAGGACGCTTTGCCATTAACGCACCTCTCCTTTGTTGAATTTTCGCACCCTCGAGCAATTTGCTGGTCTCTATTATTGATATGCTTGAAATATAGACGGTAAGTACCTACCTTGACAAGTTATTCACTTCTCGACCAGCTCGCCCTTGCATAGCGTACAATGCCGCCGCTCGATTAGACCCTCGGTTAGCCGATGAGTTTGCCGCCCTCCCGTGTTCCAAAAGATCTTTCCGTATCGCCACTTAAGCCCGTGTTGCCGGACAGCTCGAACACCGCTGTTCGCTGGTGTCGCTTGCTCGGCAGCGCCCGGGGTTTGGCGATCCGCTCGGCGGCTGGACGGCACGCGGGCCCCTTATTGGTGATCGCGCGTAGCGTCGAAGCAGCGGAACAACTGGAGGATGAAATACGGTTTTACGCCGCCGACGCCGAAATTCCGATTCATTCGTTTCCCGATTGGGAGTGCTTGCCCTACGACGTTTTCTCGCCGCATCAAGGTCTGATCGCGCAACGGCTCGAGACGCTTTATAAACTGCCGGCGTTGACGCGCGGCGTCGTGTTGGCGGCGGCATCGACCGCCCTGTATCGCCTACCGCCACGCGACTATGTCGCGGCGCACAGCCTCCTGCTCGACGTCGGCGACGCTTTTCCGCTCGACGTTTTTCGCGCGCGGCTCGCCGCGAACGGCTATCGCGCGGTCTCTCAAGTGATCGAGCCCGGTGAGTTCGCGGTGCGCGGCGGTTTGATCGATTTGTTTCCGGTGGGGTCGCCGCGGCCGTTTCGGATCGAGTTGTTCGGCGACACCGTGGAGTCCATTCATGCGTTCGACCCGGAAACGCAGCGCTCCGGCGAGTCGCTTCCAAGCATCCAGCTGCTGCCCGCCCGCGAATATCCCCTCACCGAGCAAGCCACACAGCGATTTCGCCAAGCGTTTCGCGGGCGCTTCGAGGGCGATCCGCAGAAGGTCCCGCTTTATCGCGACGTGAGCAAAGGACTGTCCGCGCCGGGCATCGAGTTTTTTCTTCCGCTCTTTTTCGAAACCACCTCGACACTTTTCGACTACGTACCCAACACGGCGCTGTGCGTTGTCGAAGAGGGCGCCGAAAAAGCGGCGGCCGACTTCGCGCGCGAAGTGCACGAACGCCACGAGTTGCTGCGCCACGATCTGGAGCGCCCGCTGCTTGCCCCGCAGGAACTGTTTATCGACACAACCACATTCGCCGCCCATCTTTCGCGGTGGCCTCGGATCGAGTTGCTCGATCTGTCGCCCGAGCGTAGTAAGACACAGCCCCTGTCCCCCTCTCCCCTCGGGAGAGGGGATGGGGTGAGGGAATTCGTACCGCATGCGGAGAACCACTTCCCTCACCCTAGCCCTCTCCCGGAGGGAGAGGGAATACAACAGGCCGCTTCCGACGTTAACGACGATTCGACCCTCGTCGACTTCGCGCTACCGGCGCCGCCGGCGCTTGCCGTCGACTACCGCGCCGACGTCCCGCATCACGAGCTGTTCGATTACCTGACCAAGAATCATCGGCGCACGCTGCTGGTTGCCGAAACCGTCGGGCGACGCGAGACCTTGCGCGCATTGTTGCAGGACCGCGGGTTCAGCCCGGTCGACACCGCCGGCTGGGGCGAGTTCCTGAACGCGACGATGCCGCTCGCGCTCACGGTCGCAAATCTCGAACGCGGACTGGTGCTGCCGTCCCCGCCGGTCGCCGTCATCGCCGAGCCGCAACTCCATGGCGAGCGCGCGGCGCAACGACGCCGGCGCCACCGCGTCGATCGCGATCCGGCCGCTATTATCCGCAGTCTCGCGGAATTGAAGCTCGGCAACGCCGTGGTGCATGAAGAACATGGGGTGGGGCGCTATCGTGGATTGCAGACGATCGACGTCGGCGATGGACCGAACGAATTCTTATGTATCGAGTACGCCGGTGGCGACAAACTTTACGTACCGGTCCTTTCGCTCTATCTCATCACCCGCTACACCGGCACCGATCCCGAACACGCGCCGCTGCATACGCTCGGCGGCGACGCCTGGGAAAAGGCAAAGCGACGCGCCCGGCAGAAGGCGCACGACGCCGCGGCGGAGCTGCTCGAAGTGCAGGCATTGCGCGAGGCACGGGGCGGACGAGCCTTCGCGCCGGGCGGCACGTCGTATCAAGCGTTCGCCGATGGGTTTCGATTCGAAGAAACCCCGGATCAGGCGCGCGCCATCGAGGAGGTATTTCAAGACATGGAAGCCGCGCGCCCGATGGATCGCTTGGTGTGCGGCGACGTCGGCTTCGGCAAGACCGAGGTCGCGATGCGCGCCGCGTTCCTCGCGGTGCATGGCGGCGCGCAAGTCGCGGTACTGGTGCCCACCACGCTGCTCGCGCAGCAGCACTACGAAAATTTCAGCGATCGCTTCGCCGGGACGCCCTATCGCGTGCAGCTGCTATCGCGATTCCGCAACAAGACCGAACAGGCGGCGATACTCGACGGCCTCGCGAATGGCAGCATCCATGTCGTCGTCGGGACGCACCGTCTGTTGCAGGAGGATATTCGGTTCAAAGACCTCGGACTGTTGATCCTCGACGAAGAACACCGCTTCGGCGTGCGCCAAAAGGAACGCCTGAAGCGTTTGCGCGCCAAGGTGGATATTCTCACGCTCACCGCGACGCCGATCCCGCGAACGCTCAACATGGCCATGGCGGGCCTGCGCGATATCACCATCATCGGCACGGCGCCGGAGGGACGTTTAGCGATCAAGACGCTGGTCGCCGAACGCAGCCGCGACTTGATCCGCGAAGCATGCTTGCGCGAAATTCGGCGCGGCGGGCAGGTGTACTTCCTGCACAACGAAGTACGGACGATCGAACGCGCGGTGCACGACCTGAAGCAGCTGGTGCCGGAAGCGGACATTCGAATCGCGCACGGCCAAATGCCGGAGCGCGAACTCGAACAGGTGATGCTCGATTTCTATCAGCGCCGCTTCAACGTTCTCGTGTGTTCCACCATCATAGAATCCGGAATCGACGTTCCGACCGCCAATACGATCATCATCGAACGCGCGGACAAGTTCGGTTTGGCGCAATTGCACCAATTGCGCGGACGCGTCGGCCGCTCGCATCACCGCGCGTACGCGTACCTATTGATCCCGGGTCTGAACGTCATCAGCGGTGACGCGCGCAAACGCCTCGAAGCGATCGAGTCGTTGGAGGAACTGGGAGCGGGGTTTGCGCTCGCGTCGCACGATCTCGAAATTCGCGGCGCGGGCGATTTACTTGGTGAGGCGCAGAGCGGAGAAATCGACGAGGTCGGATTCGCGCTTTACGCGGAACTGCTCGAGCGGGCGGTGCGCTCGTTGAAGCGCGGTGAGGCGCTACCGAGCGAAAGCGAGACGCACGGCGCCGAAGTGAATTTGCACGTGCCGGCGCTGTTTCCGGACGATTACCTGTCGGACGTACATTTGCGCTTGGTATTGTATAAGCGCATCGCCGGCGCCGAGACCGTCGAAGCGGTGCACTCGTTGCAGGAGGAAGTCGTCGATCGCTTTGGGCGGCTGCCGGAAGCGGCACGGCTGCTGTTCAAAGCGGCTGAACTAAAGGTGCGGGCGCAGCGCCTGGGAATACGCAAGGTCGACGCCGGCGCGAAGGGAATGCGCGTCGAATTCGTCGAGAACCCGCCGATCGATCCGGGCGCGGTGCTGACGTTGTTGCAGTCCGCGCCTAAACGCTACCGCTTGGACGGACCGAATCGACTGCGTGTAATCGGCGAACTTCCGGACGGGGAGACGCGGTTTCGGGCCGCGGCGGAATTGATCGCGGCGCTCGGTGCGCCGGTAGTTGCGCCGCCGGCGCGGGCAACGCGAGCGAGCGGCAAACTATAAGTCCTCGGCGGCGGCCTCGCTACCCGCCTTCGCATGCTCGGGAAACAACACGTCGTCGTAACCGAGCAGACGCAGGTCCCGCAACCGCATCGGATAAAGGATGCCGTCGAGATGATCGCATTCGTGCTGCACAACCCGCGCATGAAACCCCGACACCGCCCGGTCGATCGGGCCGCCGTGTTGATCGAAGCCGGTATAACGCAACTGAGCGTGGCGATTCACCAAACCGCGCATGCCCGGCACGCTGAGACAGCCTTCCCAGCCCTCCTCCATCTCCGACCCCACCGGATGCAGCTTCGGATTGATCAGAATCGTGGTCGGCACCGGTTCCGCCTGCGGATAACGCGGATTCGCCTGCACGCCGAAAATGACGACGCGTTGCGACACGCCGATTTGGGGCGCCGCGAGGCCGGCACCCTTGTACGCCGCCATGGTGTCGAACATGTCGGCAATCAGGCCATCAAGCTCGGGCGTGTCGAACGCCGTCACCGGCTCGGCCTTCTTGTAGAGAAACGGATCGCCCATGCGCAGGACGGCTCTAACGGTCATCGGTTCGTTCTCGAAAATAGTCCTCGCTTACGACATACTATACGCATGCGGAGTCCACGAGCGCGTCGATGAAATTGCCACTCCTCGTGTTTTTGCTGGTCGCGGGAAACATCGCGCCGGCATACGGTGCGACGCCGGCCCCCGCCAGCACCCGCTACGACATCGAGCTCCTGGTATTTGCGATACAGGCACCCGAATTCGAGGGCTCGGAGCTTTGGACCCGTACGGAACTTCCGCTTGATCTGAACAATGCCGTGCCGCCGCAAAACTTGCTGCCGAGCCCCGATTTTTCCAAATTCTCCGCCGCGCTGTTGGCCGATGGCCGCTACCGCATTCTGATGGCAAAGCATTGGGTCCAGAATGCCGATACCAAATCAAACGTGCCGCCGATGCTACTCGCCGCCGGCGACAATGGGCTCGCCGGTACGTTGCAGTTCTATTTGAGCCGATATCCGCACGTGGAACTGAACATGATGTTCCAACCGCAGCCCCTGGTGATCGGCGGCGACGTTCCACCGGACTATGTCATTCGCGAACAGCGGCGTGTTCGCAACGGCGAGCTGACGTATTTCGATCATCCGCGCTTCGGGGCCATCGTTCGCGTCTCACCGGTGCCCGCGAAACCGAGCTAGTCGGCCGCGATCAACGGGATCGCGCCTGCCAGCAGGTTTCTCACCTGGGTCATCCCGGCTTCGAGGTGCGCCTCGATTTCCTTGAGGCTGATGACGCTTTCCTCCTTGCCGGCGGCGCGATTCACGACCACGGCAATGGTGGCATAGCGAATGTCGAGCTCGCGCGCGAGCGCCGCCTCCGGCATACCGGTCATTCCCACGATATCGGCGCCGTCACGTTCCATGCGTCGAATCTCCGCGGCCGTTTCGAAACGCGGACCTTGCGTCGCACCGTAGGTCCCTTTCGCCGCGGCCGCGATGCCGGCGCGCCGCGCGGCCTCGGCTAAGTGCCGACGTAAGTCGGGACAGTAGGGATAGGTGAAGTCGACGTGCGTGACTTTTTTCTCCTCCCCGTCGAAGAACGTATGCGGACGACCGTAGGTGTAGTCGATGATTTGATCGGGAAAGACAAGATCACGCGCCCGCAGGTTTTCCGCGATGGCGCCGACTGCCGCCACGGCGACGATGCGCTCGACGCCCACGTGCTTTAGCGCCCAGATATTCGCCCGATAATTCACGTGATGCGGCGGGATCGTGTGACTCGGTCCGTGACGCGGTAGAAACACCACCTCTTTCGCACGCAGACGACCGTAGACCATCGGCCCCGATGGTTCGCCGTAGGGCGTGCGCATGACCTCGCGCCGCGTTATTTCGAGATTCTTTAGGTCGGTCAGGCCGCTGCCGCCGATAATCGCCACGCGCGTCACGGCGTCTGCGCCTCCGCGAATATCCCTGGTGCGTTGCGCAGGTAGCCCTGGTAGTCCATTCCATATCCGAATACGTAACGATCCGGCACATCCAGCCCCTTGAACTCGATTTGCGCGTCGATCGCGCGCGCGCGTTGCTTTACCACGAGCACGGCCTTGTGCACGGCGCGCGCGCCGTCGGCGCGATAGCGCGCTTCGATGCCGGCCAGCGTGTCGCCTTCGTCCAAAATATCGTCAATCAGCAAAACGACTCGGCCGCGTGCGCTGACTTGCGGCCCGACGCGCCAATGCAACTTGCCGCCGCGTAACGCACCACGATAGCGTGTCGCGTGCACGAAATCGGTCTCCAATGGAAATTGCAGTTTCGGGAGCAGCTTTCCGAACGGGACGACGCCGCCGGTCATGATGCAGACAAGCAGCGGGTTGGAAGCCGATAGTTCCGATTGGATTTCCCGCGCCATCCGGTCGAGCGCCGCTTCGACAGCCTCCGGTGGATAAAGCCGATCGGCCTTCTTGAGGACTTCCCAGGCTTGGTCGGGACCGAGCGGCTTCACGTGCGAACCGGGAACA
>DASWLD010000085.1:0-16414 GCA_036396275.1 Burkholderiales bacterium | reverse complement strand
AAATACAAAATGAAGCTGTCACGGCGCATAGATTTGCTTGCCCTACGGATCGAGGCCATGATATTTCAGCCTGAACAGAAACATTCTCGGCGACATACCCAATAGTCGAGCCGCCTCGGACGTGTTTCCCCTGCACCGTTTAAGCGCGGCTCCGATGATCTCTATCTCCCGCCCCACTAGGTACTGTTCGAGCGTCTTCTCCTTCGATGTAATCGGCGCTGGCAACTGCGACTTCGACGCATTGGGATAATCCAGCGACGGCCCGTTGCTATCTCGCAAGCGAAAATTCTCAGCTCTGGCGAGGTCCACGTTTTTTCGCACAGTAGACAATTCATTCCAGGAAGTTGCGAGGCGCTGCTTTAATTCTCGTATTTTTTGAGTGACATCCTCAAGCTGAGTGCGCAATGGCAGTAGGTTTTCCGAAAGATGTTCTCCAACCCGCTCGAACAATTTTTCCAAATGCTTGAAGTCGAGCGGCGTATAGACCTCGTCACTGAAGCGCTCCCCAAGCAACATCCATTGGCTGGATGCGGCACTATGAGAATTGAACGGCACGATGGCACCGACGTTATAGTGCTTCATCAAGCTGTGTAATTCCGGATCGCTTTCCGCGATTTCCTCTGCGACAATGATTTGGTCGACTTTCTCTAACACCTCTCGCGGAAATTGCGACAGCAACAGTTCGTTCTCTCCACTTCGCTCTTGGTCGCCTTCAACCGCGATCGCAGACAGAGGGCCGTCGATGAGGGCCACCGGGCAGTGAAAAATATTCGCGAGCTTGCCCAAAAGTATTTCCGTGGATTGCACATTCGCTATTCCGCCGATCATCCCCTGTATGCGGTTATAGAACGCCTTTTTACGTCTACGAATTTTCGAACCCGGTACGAAGAACGCGACATCGAAAAGTCGATAGTGGTGGGTAACGTAGGTCGCCCCTAGTAGGAAGAGCATCCACGGAATCGGCAGATAGATAGTCGACGTTATTTTTGCCAAGCCGTAGTGATTGGCGATGATCAGATACCAAACCAATACAGCAAGTGGGAAAAGTGCGAGCAGCCATAGCCGATTTCGTGCGCGTCGTATCGCCGATTTTCGCGACCCACGCGCGCCGTAGACCAGGCTTGCCAATGAAGCCAGCAAATAACCGGGAAGGTAAACTTCGAAAAGAACATACAGCGGGCCAGGTATACGGAGCAACGTGTTCCGGAACGTCTGGAACCCGGCGACTAACTGATCGGTCGCCAGCAACAGATAAAGCAACACGACCGCCGGAAGATAGAGAAGCAATTCGAGCTTACGTCGTTTGTCGTTCGAGAGTAAATCGAAACTCAGCCGCACGGAAACGTGCAAAATGAGCGTGACGACAGGAATAATGAGAGCAAAGTAGACGAAACCCAGATATTCCATCATGCGCGTCACTTCTCCGGTGAAATGACTAAGCATGACCAACTCCGCCAAGTTATGTAACACGAACACAACGAGCAACGCTTGGACCAACCGCATCGTCAAGTTCTTCGTTGGTACTCGTATCGAGTAGCCCAACAGCCCTAGCTTACAGATCAATGCGATAAAGGCGGGAATGGCGACGGCGGGAATCACTGAAGCTTTACGCTCCCTGTTTAGCCGCCGAAAATATAACACACGTTGCCAGTGTCGCCTTAACGCGCTGAGCAGCACCGAGTCAAGACAATTCGGGCGGTGCACACGCCGGTACTCCGGCGCGGCTGGGCCGTCCATAATTTGAAACCCGCCGCCGATCGGTCACGTGCCGCGATTGCGTCCGACCCCGTGGAAATAGTCAACTTGGCGGCTATGGTCTGGAGGGCCGGCGGCGGGCACCCCCTCCGCTTCGCCGTTGAAGAAAAAGAATCCCCGGAAGAAGCTCAACAAGGAGTCTCTATGTTCCACATAAGCAAGCTGATCGCCGGTGCCACGCTCGGCCTGGCACTTTTGACCGGTTCGTTCCACGCGACGGCCGATAGCGCCGATAAGACCAAGGTAACGAAGGTTGCTCACATCCCGTCGGGACAGTCGCCAAGGGGCTCATTAACGAATCGGCCGATACCGGCACGGGCGAATAGCGGCGAGTACGTTTTCGGTGCCCCGCCGGGCGGATCCTACGGCGAGCAAGCCGCGATCTACGAGCCGATCGCCGAGTTTCTCTCGCGGGTGACGGGCAAGCGCTTTGTCTTTCGGTACTCCGACAACTGGCTGACCTACAGCCGGGACATGACCAGCGAGGCCTACGATCTCGTGTTTGACGCGGCCGCGCTGAATAGCTGGCGAATCGAGCGGATCAACCACACCCCGCTGCTGCGCCTTTCCGGCGAGACGGTATACCTGGTGGTCGGACGGCCCGATAACTCCAAGATTCGTGAACTCAAGAACTTGGCCGGCCGCGGCGTTTGCGCGCCGCCGCCGCCGGATGTCGCGACGCTGGCGCTGCTGTCCCAATTCGCCAACCCGGCGCGCCAGCCGGTGATCGTAGGGGCGGACGACTGGAACGTCATGCACAAGAACCTGCGCGAGGGCAGATGCGACGGCGCGATCATCACCCGCCGGCATTTGGATCGCATCGACCGCAATCTGGTGAAAGTGCTGTATCGCCACGGTGCGATGCCGAACCACGCGCTCTCGGCCGGCCCGCGGATTTCGCCGGAACTGCAAGAAAAGATTCGGCAGGCCCTGCTTACCCCGCAAGGCAAGGTGGCGACCGCGAAACTGCGCGCCGCGCACTATGCCGAGGAATTGGTTCCGGCCAGAGGCGAGGACTACGCGGGCCTTGGAAAGCTGCTGAAGAACAGTCTTTACTACTACTAGTTCGGATTCATTGATAGAACCGAAACCGCCGGCCCCGTGCCGGCGGTTTGTTTTTAGGCTGCACCGCCGGCCCGTCGCGCAATTGCCGGTAAATCACCGACCAACCCGGAGGCGCGACGCATGATAAGGTTCTTCACCGGCGCGATCCGATCGGTCACGGAGAATCCAGCGCCACGCAGTCCCGCCACCATCGGCCAGTCGTTGCCGAACAGCAACTTGAAGCCACCGGTCACGGCAATCATCGCGAGGTTGTCGCCCTTGCGCCAGCGCTCGTAACGGCGCAGCACGTGCTCGGCGCCGATGTCGCGCCGTTCGCTTGCCGCCGCGAGTACCACTTCCGCCAGCGTGGCGGCGTCGAGGAATCCGAGGTTCGCCCCCTGCCCCGCGAGCGGATGCACGGTGTGCGCGGCGTCGCCGATCAACGCGGTGCGATGGCCCACGTAGCGATCCGCGTGCGCCAGCGCGAGCGGAAACGCGGCGCGCGCACTTACCGTCTCGATCACGCCCAAGCGACCACCGAAAGCCGAAGCGAGTTCCGCCACGAATTTTCCGTCATCGAGTGCGACCAACGCATCGGCGCGCGCGCGGTCGGCCGACCAGACAATCGAGCAAGTATGCGGTTCGGGTAGCGGCAGAAACGCGAGCGGACCGGTCGACAGGAAAACCTGTCGCGCGACGTCATCGTGCGGGCGCTCGGTACGAACGGTCGCAACGATGCCCACCTGGTTCATATCGAATTTGCGTACGGGGGTTTCCATGCGCTTGCGTACCGCCGACTCGGCGCCGTCTGCGCCGACAACCAGCCGTGCACTCATGCGTCGGTTGTCGGAAAGTGCGATTTCCGCCAGTTGGTCGAATGCGAAATCGGTCACGGCGCCGTCGACAATGTGAACGTTGGTGAACTGCTCCAGGCGTTCGCGCAGCGCCGCCACAATGACGCTGTTCTCCACGATATAGGCAAGACAGGGTTCGCCGATTTCCGCGGCGCTGAATTCAAGCTCCGAGTGAAAGAAGTCGCGCGCCTGCGCGCTCGGCTCCGGTCTAACGAAATCCCCCTCTCCCGCCGGGAGAGGGGTCGGGGTGAGGGTCCCCTCTCCCGCGTGCGAGAGGTGAGGCGGAGCGTTCATGGACGCACTTAACGTGTGTCCGTGCCGCCGAACGGGCGCAGATGGGTCGCCTGCGCCCCGGCGGGAATCCAATGATGGTGAGGGCCTCTGCCAGACACGCAGGGCGCGAACCGGCGCAAAGCGTCGCTCGACGATACCGGGCCACGCACCAACCGACTCAAACATGGTTTTGGTCGCAAGGGTCAGCGCGCTCACGCGCAGATCATAGCCGGCGCCGCGCGGTTCCTGTGTCGGCCGCGGCTCGATCACCGCGACTTTCAACGGAGAATCGCCGAGCGCGCACGCGGCTAACGAACCGACCATGCCTCCGCCGACGATGACGACGTCGTAGGCGGCCGCGGCTTGTTTACGCCGTGCGGTCACGACGCCATCGGCCGAAGCGGCAGACCGCAGGCCAACCGCGGCAACCGGCCCGCCAGGCCGCTCGTGATGCGAATCAAGCCGCGCTTCGCGGGCGGCAGCAGATCGACGGCGACCAGACCGGCGTCGCGCAGACAAGCAACCGGCCAGTAGTCGTTGGAAAAAATTCGGATCAACGAGTGCGTCAACGTCGAGACTACTTTGTTATCGCGCGCACGCCAGTGCGCATAGCGCTGCAATACCTCGAGGTCGCCAAGATCGCGGCCGGCGTCAACCGCCTCCATCAACACCTCCGCCAGCGTCGCGACGTCGCGCAAACCCAAGTTGAATCCTTGTCCGGCGACCGGATGCACGGTGTGCGCCGCGTTGCCGATAACCACCAGACGGGGGCGCGCGTGTTCGCGCACCCTCGTCAGCGCAAGCGGATGATATTGCCGCTTGGCGACGCGCAGAAAACGCCCGAGACGCTCGCCGAAACTACGCTCAAGTTCGCCGCGAAACGTCTCGTCATTCCAGCCGCGCACGGTTTCGACCCTGTGTGCCGCCACCGTCCACACGACGGCACAATAGTCGGGGCCGGCCGGCAGCAGTGCCAGCGGACCCGACTCGGTGAAGCGCTCGTATGCCGTGCCCTCGTGCGCGCGCTCGGTGGCCACGGCACTCACGATCGCCGTCTGCCCGTAGTCGACGCGGCTCGCCGCGATACCGGCGGTCTTGCGAATCGGCGAGTTCGCGCCGTCCGCCGCCACGACCAGGCGCGCGCGCAACTCCCGCTCGGCGCCGCCGGTGCTGACGCGCACGCATGCCGCCTCCGCACCGACGTCGACCGACTGCACTGTGGCCGGCGACAGCACCTGTACGTTCGATCGGCCGGCGATGGCTTGATAGAGCGCGGTGCCGAGCACCGGTGCCGACACGACGTAACCGAGCGCCTCGATCCCGGCATCGCGTGCCCGCAAACGGGTAAAGCCGAAACGCCCGCGGTCGGAAATATGGATGCGCTCGATCGGCGCGGCGCCGCGCTCCGAGATCGCGCCCCACACACCCAATCCCTCGAAGATGCGGCGCGATCCGTACGCGATCGCCAACGTGCGATCGTCGAAACCGGGCTGCTCCGAAAGCGGCGGCGTCGCCGCTTCGATCATGCCGACGGTGAGCCGGCTATCGCGCAGCGCGCACGCCAAGCTCGCACCGACCAAGCCGCCGCCGACGATCAGGATGTCATAATCCATAAAAATCAGTTGCGAGTTTCACGTAGCAAGTGACAAACAACAAGCAGTTCTATCGTCTCTTGCAACTTGCCGCCTGTTGCTTGCTACTTCTTCATCAACGCCTCGATCTCATCGATCGTCTTGGGCGTATCCTGCGTCAATACTTCGCAGCCGTTGCGCGTGACGAGGACGTCGTCCTCGATGCGGATTCCGGTGTTGTGAAACCCCTCGGGAATGTCCGCCGCGGCCGCGATATAGAGGCCCGGCTCGACCGTCAGCACCATTCCCGGCTCGAATTCGCGCCAGGTGTCGGCAACTTTATAGTCGCCGACGTCGTGCACGTCCATGCCGAGCCAATGGCCGGTGCGGTGCATGTAGAAACGTTTGAAGTCGCCCTTTTCGACGATGCCGTCGAGATCGCCCTTCAAGAGTCCGAGATCGATCAGTCCACGCGTCAGCACGCGCACCGCCGCGTCATGCGGCTCGTTCCAATGCTTGCCGGCGCGCACCTCGGCCATGGCCGCGGTTTGCGCCGCCAGCACGATTTCGTATGCGGCCCGCTGCTCGCCGCGGTAGCGGCCGTTCGCGGGAAACGTGCGCGTTATGTCGGCGGCGTAGCAGTCGAACTCGGCACCGGCATCAATGAGCACCAAATCTCCGTCGTTTAACTCGCAATTGTTCTCACGGTAATGCAGCACACAGCCGTTCGCGCCGCCGCCGACGATCGGCCAGTACGCGGGAAACTCGGCACCGCCCTTCCTAAACTCGTACAGCAATTCCGCTTCGAGTTCGTACTCCTTCATTCCCGGCCGGCATGCCTGCATCGCGCGCCGATGGGCGACGCCCGAAATCTTCGCCGCGCGCTTCAGCGCCTTGATCTCCTCGGCGTGCTTGATGAGGCGCATCTCGTGCAGGAGGTGATCGAGATCGACGAACTCGCCCGGAGCGTGAACGCCGTTTCGGCTCTTCGCGCGCACTTCGTTGACCCAGGCCGTCAGGTGCGCGTCGAACTCGGCGTTGCGACCGATTGAATAGAAAACCTTGTTACGGTTCTCCAGCAACCCGGGCAGGATTTCATCGATGTCCTCGATCGGAAACGCATCGTCGGCGCCGTAGAGTTCACGCGCGCCGTCGAGGCCGGCGCGCCGGCCGTCCCAGATTTCCTTATCTGGATTGCGCTCGCGGCAGAACAGGATGTACTCGCCATGTTCGCGGCCCGGCACCAGCACCGCCACCGCCTCGGGTTCGGGGAAGCGCGTAAGATAGTAGAAGTCGCTGTCCGGTCGATATCGGTAATCAACGTCACGATTTCGCAGACGAACGGGCGCCGTCGGTACGATGGCCACGCCGCCCTCCATGTGCTGCATCAGTTCGCGGCGCCGCTGCTGGAAAATTTTCATGTCCATGGATTCATTATGCCGCAAACCCATCCCATCGGCACTGGAGCCGCCGATAGCCACTGTTATACTTCCGTTGAACGCGTTTACAGCCTGCGCGCCTCCGATCGACTGACCAGGCTGCGGCCCGAACCAGGGGAAACTGAATGACTCACAATGTTCGCGTTACCGAGACACTGCTGATGAGCAAGCTTCGCCGCCTTGCGAGACCGATTGGCTATGTCGTCACGCTCGGCGTACTCGCCTTGAGCGTGCACCTGCCGGCCGCGCACGCCGCCGTCATCGGCACCGAAGCGGTGATCAGCGCGCAGCAGGCGGAACTCGACCGCGCCCGCGTGCAGGATCTGCTCGGCCGCGTGGAGATGAAGAACCGTCTGCTCGCCGCCGGCGTAGATCCGGGGCAGGTGTCCGCGCGCGTCGATGCGCTGAGCGACGACGAAGTCCATCAACTCGCCGCCAAGATCGATCAGCTCCCGGCCGGCGGCGATGCGCTCGGGGTGCTCGTATTCGTTTTCATCGTGCTGCTGATCACGGACATCCTCGGGCTTACCGACGTCTTCCCGTTCGTGAAGAAACCGGTCCGCCGCTGATCGTAGTGATGCTGGAAACCAAAGCCGCCCGCGCCGTTGCGGGCGGCTTTTTATTTTTGGTCGTGCTGGCGATTGCCGGCTGCGCCACGCCGCTTCAATCGGAGCGTTTGTCGCCGGCGGCGTTTCCCGATCCGGTTGAACTGACCGCCGTCGCTTTCTTTCCGCAAGACGAATACCAATGCGGACCCGCCGCGCTCGCGACCGTGCTTGGTTGGGCCGGCATCGACATTGCGCCCGCCGCGCTCGCGCCGGAAGTTTATCTTCCGGCGCGTCAAGGCAGTCTGCAACTCGAAATGCTCGCCGCGGCGCGGCGCCACGGCACCGTGCCGTACGTGCTTCGTCCGGTGCTCGATGATCTTTTGGCCGAAGTGAAAGCCGGCCATCCGGTGGTGGTGCTGCAGAATCTCGCGTTCTCGTGGTATCCCAAATGGCATTACGCCGTCGTCGTCGGCTTCGATCTCGCGCGCGATGAAATGGTGCTGCGCTCCGGCCTGGAGCGCCGTCACGTCGTCCCGCTCGCCGTGTTCGAGCGCACGTGGCGGCGTGGCGATTATTGGGCGGTCGTCGTCATGCCGCCCGATCGCTTGCCGCATACCGCGCAAGAAACGCCGTACCTGCAGGCAGTGGTCGGATTCGAAAGGTTGCAACGGTGGGAAGATGCCGCCCGCGCCTACCGCGCCGCGGCGGCGCGCTGGCCCGAAAGCCTCGGCGCGCAACTCGGCATCGGCAACAGCCGCTATGCACTGAAAGATATTGCCGGCGCCGAGCGAGCGTACCGTGCCGCGGCCGCGGCGCATCCGGAGTCCGGCATCGCATTTAACAACCTGGCGCAGGCGCTTGCCGACCAAGGCCGCTGGCGGGAAGCCGAGGACGCGGTGACGCGCGCCTTGACGCTCGGCGGCCCGCACCTAAACACGTTCGAAACAACGGCCGCCGAGATACGCGGCAAAAAAAATACAACCGCGGATAAGCGCGAGTAACGTGAAGTCGTGAGAGCGCGAGGTCGAAGGGTTTCGCCCACTCCCTCACGATCTCGCGCCCTCCCGTGTTTTCACCCGCGCAGTTCGTCATACACCAGCTGCGCGCCCGCGCGCAGGTACTCGACGATATCGGCGATTTCGCGCTCTTGCTGCTCGACCGGTTCGTCGTCATCCATCTCGGCCTCGCTGATTCGGTTCAGGTCGAGCAAAAATTCGCCGACCTCGCCTCGCAAGCGTTTGGGGTCGGCGGCGCCGGACGCCGCGAGGCCAAGCAAGTAGCCGCGCGCCCACGCCGCCAGCGCCTCGACCTGCTCGGAAAGCTCTGCGTCGGCGCCGGGAAGGAGCGGCTGGAACTCGAAATCCGCGCCCTGCAAGCGCGCAAGGACATCCGCCTGCAACGCCGCGACCAGCCGCAGGAACGACTCGACCTCGGGCGTGGCGGTCACCGCGTTGCGACCGAAGAAGAGCGAACCGGGCACCCGCGCCTGCGGTACCGACACCGCGCCGGTAATCATGCCGTGAACCTCGGCCGGACTCAGGTCGAAGTCCGCATCGCGCAAGGCGTCCGCAAGCTCGTCGTAGTCGGGTGGATGGGTCGGCGATTGGCTCAAGCGTGAACCTCGAAGCGTCTCGGCGCCGGCGCGCGCGGCATCGCGCCCCAACGTCGGCGCGAAGAACGCGAAAGACTACCACATCGACGCGACCGCCAAACCGTTGACCTTATAGAACGCCGAACCTATATTGGCGCTACCATCGCCGACGCCGGAGCCCCGTGGACAGCGACGACCTGAAACAACTCGAAAGCCGCATCGACCAATTGATCGAGGCGTGCCAACGACTCCGAAGCGAAAACGATACACTGAAGTCCGAGCACGGCAACCTGCAAGCCGAGCGCGTGAAGCTGCTCGAAAAAACTCGCATCGCGCGCGAGCGCATCGAATCGATGATCGACCGCCTGAAAGCGCTGGAGCGCGCCTGATGAAGGAAACGGCCGACGGTGTTACCGTCACGATCCTCGGCAAGGAATTTCGCGTCGCCTGTCCGGCAAACGAACGCCACGCGTTAGTGGAAGCGGCGGATTATCTGGAACGCAAACTGCGCGAAATTCAAGCCACCGGAAAAGTGATCGGCAGCGAACGCACCGCCATCATTACCGCGCTCAACATTACGCACGAACTCCTCGAGTTGCGTCGCAGCGGCGGGCTTTCCGGCGACGCAATGCAGAAAGTGCGACTATTGCGAAACAAGATCGACGCCGCGTTGCATTGGGATGGACAGCCTCGCCAATAGGTATATCATTGGTTGTGCGTCCTCTGCGGTGTACGTGTTGTTCCGGCAATCCTTTGAACCTATCACCACACTTCGGGAGCCGAACAGCAGATGCTGTTGTGCAAGTCCGCCATCGCAGCGGAAAGCCTGATGCATCTCTTAGGCACCCACTTGAACCGTTCGGTTCAAGGTGTAACGGTCGGCACGGCACAGGCGGAGGGCGCCTTTATTTTCGCGCCGCGCCTTTGCGTGTGGCGTTGTCCCCCCGGAACGTCATCGCGTGAGCGGGCGTCGCTCCAAGCGCCGCGCGCCCGAGCGCGCAACGGCCAAACGCGGCAAGCGCGCCGCGCGAACGAAGCAACCGTCGCGCGCGGTTCGTAAGAAGAAGTCGCGCGCACCGATACGCGCGTCGAAAAAGGCGGTTCGCAAAACCAAAACCATCAAGGTAAGTACGTCGGCCGCCACGAAACCGGCGTTGCGTGCTCGTCTGCGCGCGGCGCGCGCGCAATTGTCGCCGGCGCAGCGGCAAACCGCATCGGCGCGCGTCGCCGCCCATCTGGCGGGGACGCGGCTTTACCTCGTCAGCCGTCGAATCGCGTGCTATTTACCGAGCGACGGCGAGGTCGATACAAGCGAGATCATCGATCGACTGTGGCGCATGCGCCGGGATGTGTTCCTGCCGGTGCTGTCGCGCCTGCGCTACGATCGGCTTTGGTTCGCGCCGGCAATGCCCGGCATGGAACTCGTGCCAAATCGCTTTGGAATACCCGAGCCGAAGGTATCGGTGCGCGAATTGGTCCGCGCTCAAGAAGTCGATCTGATTCTGTTGCCGCTGGTCGCGTTCGACAAGAACGGCAATCGCGTTGGCCGCGGCGCCGGTTTCTACGACCGCAGCCTCGCGTTCCTGCGCAACCGGCATTTCCTGCGCGCGCCGCGCGTGCTCGGGTTGGCCTACGATTTTCAACGCGTACCGAAGATCGCCGTCGATCCGTGGGACGTGCCGCTCGACGGCGTCGTCACCGATCAGTCGGTGTACTACGCTGATTCGTAAGAATCCTCCGCTACCCTATCCCCGCGAGTCATGAATCTGCTCTTCATCGGCGACGTCATGGGCGCGCCCGGGCTCCGGGCGCTCGGCGCGCATTTGCCGGGGCTGCGAGATTCCATGGAGCTCGATCTTGTCATCGCCAACTGCGAAAACGTCGCCGGCGGCGTCGGCGTTACCGCGGAAACGGCGACCCGGTTGTTTGGCCTCGGAGTCGACGTGTTATCAAGCGGAAACCACGCCTGGGAGCGGCTGGAATCGCTGGAGTACATAAAGCAGGAACCGCGTTTGCTTCGGCCGCACAACTACCCCGCCGGCGCGCCCGGCAGCGGCTGGTACGTGGCGCAGGCCGGTAAACATCGGGTGGGAGTGTTGAACCTGCTCGGCCGGGTGTTCATGCACCCCAATCTCGATTGTCCGTTTCGCGCGGCCGATGACGCGCTCGCCGCCAAACCCGACGACGTGAAAATCGTGTTGGTCGACATGCACGCCGAGGCGACCAGCGAAAAAACCGCGATGGGCTGGTACCTGGACGGGCGCGTCAGCGCCGTCGTCGGCACGCACACGCACATTCCGACCGCCGACGAGCGCGTGCTGCCGGGCGGCACCGCTTATATCACCGACGTCGGAATGACCGGCTGCTACGACTCCGTCATCGGACTCGGCATCGACAACGCCATCAAGCGTCTAAAAAACAAACTCCCCGCGACCTGGGACACGGCCGAGGGCCCGGGCACGCTGTGCGGCGTCGTAATCGACGTCGATGAGCGGACCGGCAAGAGCCGCTCGATCCGCCGCGTGGCGCTCGCCGAACGCTGATCGCGGGCCGCGCTGTTACAATGGCGCATGCCCGGCGCGAACAGAAACCATTGGTTGATGAAGTCCGAGCCGGACGTTTTTTCCATCGATCATTTGAAAGCGCGGCCGCGGCAAAGCGCGCCGTGGGACGGCGTGCGCAATTTTCAGGCGCGCAACTTCATGCGCGCGATGCGCAGGCACGATCTCGCGTTCTTCTACCATTCGAGTTGCGCCGAGCCGGGTATCGCCGGCATCGTCGAGATCGCACGCGAAGCCTATCCGGACTCCAGCGCCTGGGATGCGCGCAGCCCCTATTACGATCCGCGCAGCCGGCCCGACAAACCGCTGTGGGACATGGTTGACGTCCGCTACCGGCGGAAAGTGAAGCGGCCCATTGCGCTCGCGGAATTGCGCGCGAACCCGAGACTTGCGCGCATGCCTCTGCTCGCCCGCGGCAGCCGGCTGTCGATCATGCCGGTTACGCCCGAACAATGGGCCGCGATCTTGAAGATGGAGTCGACCACCTCGCGAGGAAAGAAATGAAACGCGCAATCCTGTTTGCCCTAGTTGCCTGCTTCACGATACCACTCGCCCTCGGCGCGGCCGACAAGCCGGCGGCGCATCCGAAAGTGCGGATGACGACGAATCTCGGCGCCATCGAGATCGAGCTCGACGCCCGGCACGCCCCGAAAACGGTCGCCAATTTCTTGAACTATGTCGATAAAGGTTTCTACGATGGCACGATCTTTCATCGCGTCATTCCGGGCTTCATGATTCAGGCCGGCGGATTCGAAGCCGGCATGAAGCAAAAGAAGACTGACGCGCCGATCATGAACGAAGCCGACAACGGCCTGAAGAACACCGCCGGCACGATCGCGATGGCGCGCACGTCGAGTCCGCACTCGGCCAGTGCGCAGTTCTTCATCAACGCTGCCGACAACGCGTTTCTGAACCACCGCGACAAGACGGTTCAAGGATGGGGCTACGCGGTGTTTGGCAAGGTCACCAAGGGAATGGATGTGGTCAAGAAAATCGAAACAACGAAAACAAAGAATGCCGGCCCGTTCGAAGCCGTTCCGGTCACCGACGTGGTGATCCAACGCGTCGAACGAATCAAAAACTAACGCGGATCTATAGGTTCAGTTCCACCCAGGCCGGATCGTGATCCGATCCGTCCCCGCTGTGCTTCGTGCGCCGATCGACCCACGCCGCCGTCTGCTTCGCCGCCAGTGCCGGACTCAACCAAACCTGATCGTACAGCTCGTATTGCGCGGGCTGATTCGCCGGCTTGAAGCGATGCGTCCACGCGCTCGATGCCGGCATCGAGTTGTCGGGCTTCGCGGGTCGCGTTTCCTGCGGCGCCATGAGCCCGTTCACCAATTTCAGCTCAGTGTCCTGCGTGAAACCGCGTAGAAACTCCGACGTCGGCGCATCGTTCATATCGCCGACGAGCGCATAGCGACTGTCCGGACGCGTGCGCGCCTTGATGATGCGCGCGACCGTTTCCGCCTGGCGCCGGCGTCGCTCATTCGCGGCATCGTGCGCCGTCGCCTCATCCTCGCGAAAGTCGACGTAGTTGCTCTTGAGATGCGTGTTGAACAACGTGAACAACCGCTCGCTGCGACTTGCGTTCAGAATCTCCACTTCGATCACGTCGCGACCGAATACCAAGTCGTCCGGCGCGTCGGGATGCGTGGCCCGCTGCCACGACGTGAAGCCGCCGATGGGGTAGCGCGATAGCACGCCGACGTCGATCAATCGCGGGTCGTTCCCTTCGATCAGCAGCACCTGCGGGTACATACCGCCGAGCCGCTCGCGGTTGAACTGCCGCAGCGTGTCGATATCCTCCACTTCCTGCACCGCCAACACGTCCACGTCGATGCGCTGAATGCGTTCGGTAATCGCCTGCGTGCCGGCGTCGTCCTTCGCTTTCACCAGCTTGCCCATATAGCTTCGCACCTTGACCGGATCGCCCGGCCCGAACGCGTACGCAAACGCGCCCGCGATCGGCAACGTGCCGGCGTCGGGGATCGCGTCGATTTCCGCTTGGAAGTTGTAGCGCGAAAACAGATTATTCAGATTGAACGTTCCGACCGTCAGCTTCATCGACTCCCTCCGTTGCGCCGCGCCGGCGCTATCCTAGGAACAAATCATACGCGGGGTTGCCGGTTTCGTCGGCGTACTCGTAACCGAGACTATCGAGGAAGGACTGAAATTTCTTCTTGTCCTTGGGCGGCACCTGCATGCCGACGAGTACGCGCCCGAAATCGGCGCCATGATTTCGGTAGTGAAACAAACTGATGTTCCAGGCGCCGCCCATCTCCTTGTTGAGGAAATTGAGCAGCGCCCCGGGGCGCTCCGGGAACTCAAAGCGATAGACGATTTCGTTTACGGCGTTCGGCGCGCGACCGCCGACCATATGGCGAATGTGCAGCTTCGCCATTTCGTTGTCGGTCATATCGATGGTCGGATAGCCTTTGGCGCGCAGCGACTTGATCAGGCGCTTGATCCGGTTCTCGCCCTGCACCTGGATGCCCACGAAAATGTGCGCGCTCTTCGGATCGGCGTAGCGATAGTTGAATTCGGTGATGTTGTAATCGCCGACCACGGCGCAGAACTCGCGAAACGCGCCGCGACGCTCCGGGATCGTGACCGCGATGACGGCTTCGCGACGCTCGCCGATTTCGGCGCGTTCGGCGACGTGGCGCAGGCGGTCAAAGTTGACGTTGGCGCCGGAAGCGATCGTCATCAATCGCTTGTTCTTAAGTTTTTCGCGCTCGACGTAGCGCTTGAGACCGGCGTAACCGAGGGCACCGGCGGGTTCGAGCACGCAGCGGCGGTCCTCGAAGATATCCTTTATCGCCGCGCAGATTTCGTCGTTGCTGACAATGAGAATTTCATCGACGTATTTTTTGCAGAGCCTGAACGTTTCCTTCCCCACTTGGCGCACCGCCACGCCATCGGCGAAGATGCCGACGTGATCGAGCGTGATCCGCCGGCCGAGCTTGAGCGAGCGTTCCATGGCGTCGGCATCCTCCGGCTCGACGCCGATGATTTTTATCTCCGGGCGCAAATGCTTTACGTAGACCGCGATCCCGGAAATGAGGCCGCCGCCGCCCACCGGAACGAAGATCGCGTCCAGCCCGGCGGTGTGCTGCTTGAGAATCTCGAGGCCGATGGTGCCCTGCCCGGCGATGACGTCCGGATCGTCGTACGGATGGACGAAGGTCAGACGCTTCGCGCGCGCCAGCGTGCACGCGTGGGCATACGCGGCGTCGTAGTTATCGCCATGCAACACCACCTCGCCGCCGAAACTGCGCACCGCATCGACCTTAATCTGCGGTGTCGTGCGAGGCATGACGATGACGGCCGTGGCGCCAAGCCGCTTGGCGCCGAGCGCCACGCCTTGTGCGTGATTACCGGCGGATGAGGCGATAACGCCGTGCTTAAGCACCGCCGGCGACAGCCCCGCCATTTTGTTGTACGCGCCGCGCCACTTGAACGAGAACACCGGCGATTCGTCCTCGCGCTTGATCCACACCTGGTTTCCCAAACGGCGCGACAACACCGGCGCGTGTTCGAGCGGCGTTTCCTTCGCCAGCTCGTAGACGCGCGCGGATAGGATTTTCTTGATGTAGCGTTGCGACAATTGCGCTGTTCCCGATTGCCTCGGTGCCGAATATCTTTTTTCGGGTCGGCGACCGAGGCACGCTTAATCTAACAGTTCGACCTTTATAAATACATCGAGACTCGCTATTCTCGATCGACTTCAACGAGGCAAGACGACAGCATGAACGCGGACGAAAAGAAAAAAGCAGCGGCGGCGGCGGCGCTGGAATTCGTCGAAGCCGACATGGTCGTCGGCGTCGGCACCGGCTCCACCGCCAACCACTTCATCGACTTGTTGGCCAAGATGAAAGGCAAGATCGACGGCGCGGTCGCAAGCTCCAAAGCCACCGAGGCGCGTCTGAAACAAGCCGGCATCGCCGTGCTCGACCCCAATGCCGCCGGCGATCTGCCGCTGTACGTCGACGGCGCCGACGAAGCCACCGAACAGCGCCATCTCATCAAGGGCGGCGGCGGCGCGCTGACCCGCGAGAAGATCGTCGCGGCGACTGCCGAGCGCTTCGTCTGCATCGTCGACGATTCCAAACTTGTCGGCCGACTCGGTAAGTTTCCGTTGCCGATCGAAGTGATTCCGATGGCGCGTTCCTACGTGGCGCGGCAGATCGTGCTGCTCGGCGGCCAGCCAGCATGGCGTCAGGGCTTCGTCACCGACAACGGGAACGTGATCCTCGACGTGCACAATCTCGATATCCTGAATCCGGTCGAACTCGAAAGTAAGCTCGATCACATTGCCGGGGTGGTGACGAATGGCTTGTTTGCGCGGCGACCGGCGGATGTTTTGCTTGTCGCCGGTGATAGCGGCGTCAGAAAGATTACATAGGTCGCGCTACCGCGCGATTGTCGATGTATTAATCAAACCTTGTGGGTGGTTGACCCACGGCAAGTGACTTTTCTTTGTTCGTGCAAAGAAAAGTCACCAAAAGAAACACGCCCCGGTCGCTGCGCCGCCCCACATATTAGTTTCCCCTCCCCCGCGTTGCGGGGGAGGGCGAGGGAGGGGGCGGTTCCCTGTGCTCCTCGGTCAAGCCGCGCGCGAGCCGAACTCGCCGGCGGATGAAAAACACATCCGCTCGGGCTCAAACATCGTCTCGCGAATTCCCGCGTCTTGCCCTGCGGTGCTCGGCTTGCTCTACGGGGGTTAACAGCAACAGCAGCGCGCGGCGCCATACGTTTTGCTTTTTGCATCGTAC
>DASWLD010000084.1:0-4865 GCA_036396275.1 Burkholderiales bacterium | reverse complement strand
GACCACGCCGGCGCGCACGTCGAGCGAGAAGGGGTCGTTCTCGAACGCCATGGCGATCTTCACGTCGGCCGGCTTGCGGCCGGCCTTTTCGGCCAGCTCGGCGGCCAGGTCGATCGAGCTCGACAGGTACTGTTCCGACGTCGAGATGATGCCGAACAGGTAGCGGTAGCCCTGGGTGAACAGGGCCCGCGAGGCACCCTCCGCCTCGACCATCGGAATCTTGTATTTCTCGGTGACCGGCGCGATCGCCTTGGTCAGGCCGGAGCTGTACGGTCCGAGCAGGAATTTCACGCCATCTTGCGAGATTAGGCGCTCGGCGAGTTGGGCGCCGCGTGCCGGCGTCGATTCGTCGTCGTAGTAGACGACCTTGAGTTTGTAGCTCTTTCCGCCGACCTTTACCCCGCCGGTTTCGTTGACGCGTTTGACCGCAAGATCGTAGCCGTCCTTGGTGTTTTTGCCGTTGGTCGAGTACTTTCCGGTAATCGATACCGCCGCGCCGAGCACGATGGTGTCGCCTTCCACTTTTGCCGCACTACTCCCGGCGATGCCGACCAGCAACGCACCGGCCGCCATGGACAGCAACGATATTTTCAGGAATGGTTTGGACATGATCTCTCTCCTCGTTCTATGAAAACTGTTGACTTTACGTTCGTCAGCGAGAAAGTTGGGGGTCCGCCGCGGACCCGACGGGAACCATAAGAACACAGAGGCAATATATAAGGAAGTATTTGCCGTGCCAACCGACTCGCGATGACGCGTGGATCGGCATGGAACCGCCCTAATAGTGTGGATAGTGGATATGCGTCGGCTTCCCCGCTATTGAATCACGCTACCGAACGCTTCGCGCACCTTGGCCTGCAAGCGCCGCATACCCTTGAGCCAGCGATCGTAGTCGGCTCCCTTGCGGCGAAAATACTCGAGCACCTCGGGGTGGGGCAGAATCAGAAACGTTTCCGCGGCGAGTCCATGAACGACGCATTCGGCGACTTCTTCGGCCGACATCGAACCCGCCGACAGGAAGGTTTGGCGGTCCCCGCTCGGTCCTTGCAGCATGTTCGTTCGCACGCCCTGCGGGCAAAGACAGCTCACCTTGATTCCGCGGTCGCCGTAGGTGATCGACAGCCATTCGGCAAACCCCACCGCGGCATGCTTGGTCACGGAGTACGGTGCCGAGCCGATTTGCGACAGCAGCCCGGCGGCGGACGCGGTTTGCAGCAAGCAGCCCTCGCCGCGCGCGAGCATCCCCGGCAAAACCGCGCGCGCGGCGTAGACATGCGCCATGACGTTGATGTCCCAGATTTTCCGCCACTCCGCGTCGGATGCTTCGAGTCCCGCCCGCACAATAATGCCGGCATTGGAGCAAAAGAGATCGATCGCGCCGTACTTCATGGTGGCCGCTTCGACCAACTGTACCACTTGGCCTTCGTTGCCGACGTCCGTCGGCACGGCCAGACCGCCGACTTCGCGCGCAACCGCGGCCGCGCCGTCGCCGTCGAGATCGGCAACGACGATTGCGCGCGCTCCCTCCTGCTTGAAACGCCGGCACAAGCCGCGCCCAATGCCGGCTGCGCCGCCGGTGACCACCACGACTTTATCTTTTACTTTCATGTGCGAGCCTGAATCTTCGGGCGGTTTCGTCGGAGGAAACCAACGGAATCCCCGGGTGAACGCGGATTAACCTACGGATAAACGCAAGACCTTCCGGCGCTACCCGCGCGTATCTTGAGCCGTTATCTGCGCACATCTGCGGATTCGGTGTGGATGCATTGAATTCGCGTTGAGCGTTGCCGTTGCGCTTATCCTATATCCAAGGGCTTCAGCTTCGGCATGCCGCAAAGGTCGCACGCCGTCAATTCGTCGACGTCCTCCGCCAGCGCGGTGCGTCCGCCGCAATGCGTGCATTCGTACATGCCGGCCGGAAATCGCTTGGGCGGCGGCGGTACGATGCGCGTGACCTTCGGTTCGTGCCCGACATATTCGCGTGCACCGCAGTTGTCGCACGCCGGCAGTTCGCGCGTCGGCTCCGTGAACAACGTGCCGTGATGACAGCGCTTGCACTCGTAGCGGCCGGACGGATACTCGACGATCGTTCGTTCGACTTCCGCTTCGACGCGCGCTTGCGCCAAAACCCGAGTCAACTCCTTACCCAGGCGCTTGACGCGGGCTTCCGCGGATTTCATTTCACGCACTGCGTTCTTGATTTCTTGGGCGAGAACCTGGGCCCGATCCTGCGCGGATGACATCTCGTTCTCCCGGTGGCATAACGCGTCGCCGACGCGCGGCACGCTGCGAAAGATACGCTTACTTCCGGTCGGTTCCCACAAGCGGCGTCGACGTGCTTAACAGGTTGCTGAAAAAGTCCGAAACCGATCCCTGTTCGTCATGCCGGCGACCGCTCGCGTGCAACCCTTGGCAGGATATCATTTTCCGCGCAGGCAACGCATGGCGGCGCTCAGGCCGGGTTGATTTCGATCAGCGTGATTTCCGGCGATGCGCCGACGCGCATCGGCGGTCCCCAGGTACCGGTGCCGCGGCTAACGTACAGCCAGCCGCCGCCGGTAAGCCGCGAGAGCCCCGTGCGCACCGGATAAACGAGTCGCACCAGCCAATAGAAGGGAAAGATTTGTCCGCGATGAACATGCCCGGACAGCTGCAGATCGAACATGCCGGCGGCGCGCGGATCGACGATCGGTTGGTGCTTGAGCAGAATGGTGAAGCGATCCTTCGAGCCGCCATTGAGCGGAACACGCTCATCGACATTGCTCCACATGCCCATTCGCTTGCTGGTCGGGTCGTCGACGCCGGCGATTCGGATATCCTCGCCGACGTCGGCGGCGGTTCCGCTCAACACGTGAAAACCGGCGCGCGCGTGAAAATCGAGCGCGTGCTCGATCCCGGCGTAATAATCATGATTGCCCGTCACCGCGAACTTTCCGTGACGCGGCCGCAGCGCATCGAGCAGCGGCACCAAAAGGCTCACGCGATCGGCCTGCCCATCCACCAAATCGCCCGCCGACAACACGACGTCGGCATCGAGCGCGCGCAGGCGCTCGACCATGCGGCGCAATCGCCGCGGCCCGACCAATACACCGAGATGCACGTCGGAAATCAGCGCGACTCGAAACGGCCGGTTGCGCGTCGCAACCTTTGGCGAGGCGAGGCGTACGCGTTCGACCCGAACGCGGCGCGCATCGAGCAAACCGTAGGCGGCCACCGCGAGCGTCACGCCAAGCGCGGTCGGAAACATCCGCAACGACGGTGCCTGCGCCGCGATCGACGCCGGCAAGATCGCGGACGCCGCGCCGACGACCCAACCGAACAAATCCAAACCGAGCGCGATCCAGAAGAACAGAAACACGAACCCCATCCACGTATACCCGACCCAGGCGACGACCTCGGCGCTGTAGTGCCAACCGCGGCGCTCGATCCGCCGCAACAACACCGGCATGTACGTCATGAGCAGAACGAATGCCGCCAACCACGGAACGCTCGACGGCGCGAGCCCTAGCCCGGAATACGCGCGCACCGCCGCATAAACCTGCATGCCGATATAGCCGAGCGCGATAAGGGGAAATATCTTCGCTACCGACAAACGTCGCTGGGTAGGCATCGCTGAACTGTCTTGTCGGCCGAGGCCGAGGGAAGTTGATCTCGCAAGAGTAGACTCACGCGCCGGCGGTTAGTGCCGCCGATGTCTCCACCGGGCGCATGATGCGCGCTATCGCCCGCCGCATCGACGGATCCAGCGCGGCAGTGGGCGGTTTACCGCAACGGTGTAAGTGATGCACGACCAATATGGCGCGCAGCGTCTGCATCGCGGCCGAAGATGGCCGCTCCGCGGCTCTGGGTTTGTGCCGTGCCGGCGTGCGGAGCATGTCGTGATCGCCGATCGCAACTCGCCCTCCGCGGTGCTACGCGCCGCGCCGTCGCAGCCGGTAGGCCTGTTCGGTAAGCGCGGTTAAGCCGCGTTCGCGCAGGTGCGAAGTCTCTTGCAGTGCGTCTCGCGCGGACAGGAACGTCACCGCGAACGTTGCGTCGTACAGCGCATGGACTTCCGCGTCGCTGACGGAGAACGGTGGCCCCTTCATCTCGTTCGCCGGGTAAGTCAAGGTGATCAGCAGGCTTTCAACGCCCGGTGCCAGGATCGCGCTCATATGTTCGACGTAGCGCGCCCGCCCATCCGTCGGCAGCGCGATCAGCGACGCGCGATCGTAGACCGCGCCGACGTCATGCAAGTCCGCCGCGGTCAAATCAAAGAAGTCGCCGCACAAAAGCGCCACGCCATCGGCTTCCCAGCGTTCGAACGGCGGTTGCGCCGACACGTTGGGCGCGAGCCCGTTCTCCGTGAAGAAGTCGCGTACCGCCTTCTGAATGAACTCGACACCGAGAATCGCGTGGCCCTGTGCGCGCAGCCAAACCATATCGCGACTCTTGCCGCAGAGCGGGACAAAGACTTTCGCACCGGCGGGCACGGCGAACGCGGACCAATGCGACTGCAACATCGCATTAATATCGCGCTGATGAAATCCGATCTGATCGCGGGTCCACCGCTCCCGCCAGAAATTCGGTTGCATACGCTTTACCGCAATTCCGTTGTGCGCGGAAACTCGACGTTGCGTGACGTTTCGGGCAGCCGAGACCACACAGAAAAAAACGATTTACCGTCGCAACGACAGTGCGCCGGCGCGATCGGAATGATCTATCGAGGGAAGCGACGCGCGCTTCAGCGCGGCTCCTTCGACCCAACGGCCGCCCGTTATGCGCTGACCGGTTCGCCCTGCTCGATCACCCGCAGCAGCGAATTATACCCGCCCATCAGGTTTTGCAAGCGATCGGGGTTACGCCCGTCGTCCTGCCATTGGCCG
>DASWLD010000083.1:0-2031 GCA_036396275.1 Burkholderiales bacterium | reverse complement strand
CGCTGACGGAGAACGGCGGCCCCTTCATCTCGTTCGCCGGGTAAGTCAAGGTGATCAGCAGGCTTTCAACGCCCGGTGCCAGGATCGCGCTCATATGTTCGACGTAGCGCGCCCGCCCATCCGTCGGCAGCGCGATCAGTGACGCGCGATCGTAGACCGCGCCGACGTCATGCAAGTCCGCCGCGGTCAAATCAAAGAAGTCGCCGTACAAAAGCGTCACGCCATCGGCTTCCCAGCGCTCGAACGGCGGTTGCGCCGACACGTTGGGCGCGAGCCCGTTTTCCGTGAAGAAGTCGCGTACCGCCTTCTGGATGAACTCGACACCGAGAATCGCGTGGCCCTGTGCGCGCAGCCAAACCATATCGCGACTCTTGCCGCACAGCGGGACAAAGACTTTCGCACCGGCGGGCACGGCGAACGCGGACCAATGCGACTGCAACATCGCATTGATGTCGCGCTGATGAAACCCGATCTGATCGCGGGTCCACCGCTCCAGCCAGAAATTCGGTTGCATACGCTTAACTCAATTCCGTTGTGCGCGGAAACTCGACGTTGCGTAACGTTTCGGGCAGCCGAGACCACACAGAAAAAAACGATTTACCGTCGCAACGACAGTGCGCCGGCGCGATCGGAATGATCTATCGAGGGAAGCGACGCGCGCTTCCGGCGGCTCCTTCGACCCAACGGCCGCCCGTTATGCGCTGACCGGTTCGCCCTGCTCGATCACCCGCAGCAGCGAATTATACCCGCCCATCAGGTTTTGCAAGCGATCGGGGTTACGCCCGTCGTCCTGCCATTGGCCGTCGACGACAAGCCGGTATTGATAAACACCGGGCTGAAGATTCAGTACCTTCTCGATAACGTCCCCGTCCCGACGCGTGGCAACGCCCTGATCCGGTTCCCAGTTGTTGAAGTCGCCGGCGACTCGAAGGTCGCGCCCGGCGTACTCGGGGAAACGAAGAACCACTTCCTGCCCGGCGATCGCATCGCTGCGCTTGCGCGCTTCTTCGTACGCCCGGCCGATCGCGGTCATTTGCGCGGCGGGATCCGCGAACTGGCGTTCGCCGCGCAACGCGGCGATCAACTCCTGCGCCAGCGCGTCGTACTGCTTCGCCGCGGGCGACGCCGGATCGTAGGCGACGATCGGCACGCCCTTGTGCACCGCTTCCCGCAACCGCACGGTGTACAACACCGCGCCGGGCGAAACGTCATCGGCGAAGCGCTGCCACACCTCCCGCAGGAAATGCCGGCACAGCCGCGTGCGGCTGTCGACCAGCGACGGCAGAACCCGAATCGGAATGTCGCGTTCCTCGCGCTCGCGCAGCAGCGCGACGGTTTCGTACATGCGTTCGACGCCGGAAATTCCGAACCGGCTCATCTCGATCGGAATCAAGACGAGGTCCGCCGCGGCGAGCGCGTTCATCGACAGCAGCCCGAGCGATGGCGGGCAATCGACCACGGCGTAGTCGTAGTACGGGTCAACCGATTCCAACGGTTCCTTCAGCAACCGATCGCGCTGCCCTTGTTCGAACGGCAAGTGTTCCACCGCCGCGAGCGACGGCGTCGCCGGCGCGACGTCGAGCCCCGGAAACGCGTTCGCGATGATAATCTCCTCGAGCTTCGCCTGGCGCGTGATCACGTGGTATAGATCGCGTGCATCTTCCTGATAGACGTTCAGCCCGAGGGATGCGTGCCCCTGCGGATCCAGGTCGAGCAACAACACACGAAAGTTCTTGCGCGCGAGACACGCGCCAAGATTGATGGCGGTGGTGGTCTTGCCGCAACCACCCTTGCGATTAGCAACGGCTATGACTTTCATCTTAACGACCTCCAGTTAAATGACCCCCGGCAAAGCCGGGGGCTTATTGGGTGAGCGCCTCAAAGGCGCCAGTAACACCGTGAGCCGCCTGAAGACGGCGGATTTTTTCTCCTTCCCCCTTGATGGGGGAAGGTTGGGATGGGGGTGAGACGTGAGGGTCCGAGCACACCGTTGACGCTGCACCCCCACCCTCGCCCTCCCCCTTCCAGGGG